>JBDRPR010000236.1:0-19740 GCA_043826845.1 Bacteroidota bacterium | reverse complement strand
AAATAATTTAAATTGAGAACAACTATCATAGACGCCCACCCTCTCCCTCCTATATGCATCACAGGCCATGTCATTCCGAATGAAACGTAGTGAAATGAGGAATCTTAAAAAATGTAAATATGTTATTTTGCGTAACATCAGTGATTAAAAAATATTTTATCCTAATTAATCAATCCCTGTTAAATTTATATTATTGTCCATGAAAACCGGGTTTTAATAAATTTGAATTGAACTAATACATAAAGCCATCACTGTATTTTCCCTTTTATCAGACGAAATATTTAAGAAAAAGTTGTCTTAAATCTATAATATTTCCTTGTAATTGAAGCTTCTTGCATTAAAACTTAGGCAAATTCATTCTATCCACTGTTGTGAACCGAATTAAAAGCTCCACATAGTTAATATTCGATCCCGTTATAGTGTTTGCTTGCAAACCTCTTTTTAAAAATAAAAGAATGTACTTTCAGGGATCCACTATTGATATTATCGGTCAGAGGGAGTCTATATAACATGAGATAATAGAATATAATGATTATCTGTATCCTTTCCTAAATATATTTTGTTTTTTATGTCCGTTGTTTTTGATTTGAGAACAAGGAACAACCCTATGCCTGCATTGGCAGTTAGTCAGACAGGGACATATTCCATTGCAATAATACCGTTTATTATGCGGCAATAAGGTTGATATCCTGAATGATAATGATTTTCCAACTAATGTATAGAAAAATTTTATTCTTTCTTCAACCTTAGCAAACAATATTTTTAATAGAAATAATCTTATTAGCTAACATTTCTCACTTCGTAAGTTTTGGTATACAGTCATTGGTATATACTATTTTGTATTTAACGTTAAAGCATTAATGCTTAATAATATTTGAGTACTCAAAAAAATTATTTTACTTTGAAAATATAAATATACAAATTTTAGGATATGAAAATCCACTGCTATTATGTATATATTCTCACTAATACTAATGATACTGTTCTTTATATAGGGATTACTAATAATTTAATTAGACGGTGTTTTGAGCATAAGAATAAGAATAAAAATAATAAAGGATTTACTCAAAAATATAATGTTGACAAGCTGATATATTTTGAAATATTTGGTTTTGTTGAACAGGCAATAAAAAGAGAAAAGCAGCTAAAGGGATTTTCCAGAATAAAAAAAGATACATTGATAAATTCTTTTAATCCACAATGGATTGACTTATATAATAATGGAAAGATAAAGATTCCTCATTCCGCTTCGATGCATTCGGAATGACAGTTTTTCATGTTGAAGTAAAGAGGAGAGGAGGTGTTCCCACGCATGCATGGGAACACCTCCTCTCCTCTACCTCGCTAAAAAAACACCTGTCATTCCGCACGAAGTGAGGAATCTCATTATTAAACTATTTTACGATAAGTTAGTTTCAAATATCAAGTGAGAAATGTGAATAAATAATTAATATGATTATCCGTATTATTACCCAAAAGCAACCATTGATTTTCTTTTATTACCCCGCCCTAAAGGGTGAGAAGAAAATCAATTTGCTCCCTTTAGGGACGGGGTTAACAAATTGAAATTCAGTAAATACATAACATTTATAGGTATATATACGATTATTCATATAATTAATAACAGAGGAAATATCGGGAAAAATTTGTCTTTTTCCCGGGTTGTATTAATTCTCTGTAATTATTTATATTTGCAGAGTAAACAATGTGATTAATCTGCGGGAAAACATCAAGTAAAAGAAAAATTATATTTAAAACAATAACAACATTGAATACTAAAGAACTTAAAATATATGTATATGTCCTTATTTCAATGAAAGACGGCAGTTTCCATTTCGGTCAGACACATGACCTCGAAATGACGCTTCTTGCTCATAATAAAGGAAATTCTGCATTTACAAAAAAACTTATTCCCTGGGAATTAATTGCGAGTAAAAATGTTGAAACACGATCAGATGCTTTAAAAATGGAACAGGAATTAAGAAGAAAGAAAAGTAAAAATGATGTTCTGCAATATATGCTTTATAATGATTTTGAAATCCATTTGGATTAATGATTCCGAATTTTAATCAGGATTTTAATGGTGATTTATTTTTGTAAAGCTCAAAAAAGCAAATTACAATTACGAAATACAGGTAAAGTGAATTATATGTTGCTCCTTTTCCAGAAAATATTAGAATAGAAGTTATTGATAAAGGAAGAGAGATTATTATCAGCTTTAACATATCCCAATTTTTTCTTTTAATCAGAAAAAAAATAAGTGGTAGTAATATCCAGCCGATATAAGGGACAGGGATTGTTTGGGTCATATTACGTGCAATTCTTTTTAAAATTATTGTAGCATACCATAATGGATCTGATTTGATATCAGTAAGAACTTTTTCTTTTACAACTTCTTCGTAAACGGATATTTCATCAAATTTTTTATAATACAGTTTTGCACTATCATAGTATTCATTTATATACAATTCTCCAGAATATAAGATATTTAGCCCATGTTTCTCTTTTAATACTGGAATTGCATAATTGTAAGCAACGCGATCGTTCCATTCGTAACCGTATTTTTTATCAAAATCTCCAAGTCCGCAAAAAACGGGATGCCAGAGCCTGTGTCCATTTATCCTTCCGCCGTTATATACATGTCCATTGAATTTGTCAACCAGTTCAGATGTGTCTTTAAAATTGTTATCGAAATAATATCTTATCAAATTTTTACTTCCTAAAAATGAAAGTATTATCAAAAAACTTATACCAAACTTTGGTAGTATTTTAATTTTATTTGATAGAATATATACTAGCAATAATGAAATTATTAATATGGAAGTTTCATTACGTATCTCACTGAAAAAACCAATTAGAAACCCTGAAATTATGCATACAACACAGTATTTTAGAAATTTTCCGGTTTTTGAAAACAATGCATGAATGTTCAATCCGATAACAATAAAAAAGCCGGAAGCCATTAGCCCGAAAATATTTTCCCGTGAATACACTTCATAAATAAAAAACGGAGTGAAATTCACTAATATTACAAGAAATAATCCGAATAGCGGATTATTGACCTTTTTAAAACCAAGGTATAAAAGGATCAGACTCAAAGTAAAAAACAAGGCATTAAATAGCTTTATTGATGGATTTTCAGGGGAACATTTTAAAATTGCATTTGGCAGAAATGCCCATATTCTTGCATTTTCTCCAAGACGCGACCAGTGTTTATATTCCATAATCAGGCTTTTTCCGTTTTCTTTTATTTGTTCCAAAGCTCCCTGTCTTGAATAAATCAGATTAGAATCTATAGTGGCCAAAGGAAAATATCCTGTATAATAATAGAAATATATAAATTCAGAAGCATATGGAGAACAAAAACCTGTAGCATCTTTTCTTGCCTGAATTTTTTCAGAAAAAGGAAAATAGTCTGTTATCAGATAAATACCTGCATTGAATAGTAATATTGAAATTATAATAATACAAGTAGCTTTTGTGCTTTTTAATGAAGTATTTGATTTTGTAATAAAATTGTCGGATTTAGCCACTTTTTCCATATTTTAATAACAAATTTTTATTGTAAAAATAAAAAGAGTTTTCTTAATAATATCATTTCATAATATCCAGATGAATAATAGTCACATAATACATGTAATTAGCTTATTAGATAATATCGTTTTCAAATAATTCAATTCACATATTTAAAAATCAAAATATATTGTTTATTTTGTTAAAGATAATAAAACAATGTAAAATGAACATTTTCAGGATCAAATCACTTTTTATTTTAACAATATTATTACTATATGTTGTCTCTCTTAAAGCACAATTGAACATTGAATTCGAAAAATCAAATTTTAAAGAAAATAAATCCGGTTTTTATGATGCGCTGAAAAATCTTGACGATGGAGATCAATATTACCAGATGGGTGGAGGCGGATATGGTATTGCTCTGAGATATTATTTAAAAGCCAATAATTTTAATCCCGATAATGCTTTATTAAATTATAAAATTGGTGTTTGCTATCTGAATTCTGCATATAAAGACAGTTCTCTTGCATTTCTTGAAAAAGCAAATAAAATAGATCCAATGATTATGCCCGATATTCAATATTTGATTGCCCGTTCCTATCATATCAAAATGGAATTTGATAAAGCGATTGAAAAGTATAAATTATACAGAAACTCTATCCCACAAAAAGAGCTTAAAGATTATGAGGCTATGATAAACAAGAGGATAACAGAATGTGAATTTGGAAAAAAAATGGTTGCACAGCCTGTGAATGTAAAAATTGTCAGTGTAGGGAATTCAATTAATTCACCTTTTCCTGATTACAGACCATTAATTTCTGCAGATGAATCAATGATGATTTTTACCTCCCGCAGGCCAAATACTACCGGAGGAGAACGATCACCCTATGATATGCAATATTTTGAAGATATTTACATTTCCTACAATATTGATGGCAAATGGCAATCAGCAGAAAATGTTGGCGCACCACTTAATACCAAAGATCATGATGCGGCAGCAGGTATTTCAGCAAACGGTCAGGAATTGTTTCTTTATCAGGGAGGTATTAATGGAGGGGATATTATTCTTTGTCAGCTATATGGAAGTGAATGGAAGCGTACGGAATTATTGTCAGGATCAATAAACACTGAATTCAGAGAATCATCTGCCAGCTTTTCTTTCGATGGTTATACCTTATTTTATGTAAGCAATAAGGAAGAAGGTTCATTTGGAAACAGAGACATTTATCAGTGCAAAAAAGATATAAACGGAAAATGGTCAAAACCGGAAAATCTGGGAACAGGAATAAATACAGAATATGAAGAGGCAAGTATTTTTATTCACCCTGATGGTAAAACGATGTATTACAGCTCACAAGGACATAATTCCATGGGGGGCTTTGATATTTTCAGAGCCACTCTTGATTCAAACGGAGTTTGGGGAAATCCGGTAAATCTTGGATATCCTATAAATACTCCCGATGATGATGTGTTTTTTGTTATTTCAGGTAGCGGAAAACATGGTTATTACTCATCTTTTCGTATTGATGGAATGGGCGAAAAGGACATTTATATGATAGAATTTCTTGAAGATACAACCGAAACTTATCCACCTGATGCAAATAAAGGTGTTTCAAAACTTACATTGCTTAAAGGAACAGTAAAAGATGCTGAATTGCTTACTCCAATTGAAGCAGAAATAGAAATTGTAGATAATGAGAAGAATAAAGTTATTTTCACTTCAAAATGCAATAGCAGTACAGGAAAATATCTTGTCTCACTTCCTTCAGGAAAAAATTATGGGATCGCAGCCAAAGCCGATGGATATCTGTTCCATTCAGAGAATTTTAATATTCCTGATACTGCAGCATTTCAGGAGATTGAAAAAAACATTTTGCTTGTGAAAGTTAAGGTCGGATCAAAAATGGTTTTAAAAAATATTTTCTTCGATTTCGATAAATCAACCCTAAGACAGGAATCAATTTCGGAATTAAGCAGATTAATTAAATTGTTAAACGATTACCCCAACATTCGTGTTGAAATATCAGGGCATACCGATAATAAAGGGTCTATGGATTATAACACCAATTTATCACAATCAAGAGCGAAAGCTGTTGTAGAATATCTTATTAGTAAAGGAATTCAGAATAAACGACTGGAGTACAAAGGATATGCATTTTCTGCTCCGATTGCTACAAACGATACTGAGGAAGGCAGACAACTTAACCGCAGAGTTGAGTTTAAAATTATTGGTAACGAATAGTTATAATTACTATTTGTGAATAAACCAGTTTAGTTATTTTCCAAATAATATTACATTTTGTATATTACATTTTGTATATTACATTTTATTTGATATTTTTGTTAAAAAATAATATATGAAGTCAAATCATAATCCGTTTATTTTAAAAGGATATCAAGGTAATAAACTTTTTTGCGACAGGGATAATGAAACAAAAATTATTATTTCAAATGCCGAAAACAACATTAGTACGACACTTTTATCGTTAAGAAGAATTGGAAAAACAGGTCTCATTCAACATGTTTTTCATAAAATGAAAAGTCTGAAAGAATGGGAATGCATTTATATAGATGTTTATGCAACACAGAATATTTCAGAATTTACAAATCAGCTGGCTTCGGCAGTATTTAAAACTTTTCCACAAAATCACAGTATAGGGAAAAAGTTTATGAAAATGTTGAAAAACTTTAGTCCGGTTTTAAAATTTGACGCATTAACAGGAATTCCTGAAATAAGTTTTAGTTATACAGATAAAAAACAATATGAATTTTCATTAAAAAACATATTTGAATTTTTAGATGCCCAAAACAAATCAATTCTGATCGCATTTGATGAATTTCAGCAAGTTGCATTGTATCCTGAAAAAAACACTGAAGCATTATTAAGAACAATAATTCAAACACTTAAAAATGTGAATTTTATATTTAGTGGAAGTAACAAACATTTATTAACAGAAATGTTTAATAGTATTAAGCGACCTTTTTTTTCAAGCACTTTCCCTGTTTTTCTTGAGCCAATTGCAAAAAACAAGTATGCCTCATTTATTCAACATCTATTTACTGTAAATAACAAAACAATTGACGATGAAAGTGTGAGTTTTATAATGGAATGGACACGTTTACACACCTATTATACCCAAGCATTATGCAACAAAGTATATTTACAAAATCAGAAAAAAGTTACTATAGAAAACGTTTATTATGCTTGTGACACTATTCTGAAAGAACAAGAAAACATATATTTTCAATATCGAAATCTGCTAACCTCTTCGCAATGGAAACTATTAACCGCAATAGCCAAAGAAGACAAGGTTTATCAACCAACCGCATACAGTTTTTCAAATAAACACCTTCTTGGTAATTCAGCTTCAGTAAGAAGAAGTTTATTATCATTGGAAAAAAAGGAAATGGTAGTACAAATCGTTGAAAAAGAAACTTCATACTATCGGGTATATGATTGTTTTCTGTCAAGATGGTTGCAGCGTTAGAAAAAAAAATAAACAATCAACTATTCAGGTGTTTATGCTGAAGAATTTATTTAAAAACTAATGTTCTTAATTGGTTGCTGATTTTTAACGTGTAAGTTCCTGAAAAACTTCTTCGAGGCTTTTTTCTTTTTTTTGCATTGACAAAACTGCCAGTTTTTTATCAACAGCAAACTGAAAAATTATAGGTCGTAAATCAACTGAAGTATCACCTTGTATAAGCCAGTTGTTGTTTTTTATGTTGGCGACTTTAATAACTCCTGTAATATTTTCCAGTATTTTTTTCTCTACCGCTGAATCGAATTCAACAATTATTGTCTGATGATCATCAGCTGACTTTTTCTGTATCTCGGAAGTCTGATCGTTGGCAACAATTTTGCCGTTGTTGATTATTATTATTTTATCGCAAATTGCTTCAACCTCTTGCATAATATGTGTTGAAAGCATTATTGTTTTTGATTTTCCGATATCCGATATCAGATTACGGATTTCAACAATCTGGTTTGGATCCAGGCCTGAGGTTGGCTCATCGAGAATCAGAACATTTGGATCATGAATTAAAGCTTGGGCCAGACCAACTCTTTGGCGATATCCTTTCGACAGTTCCCCGATTTTTTTTCTTTGTTCATTTTTCAGCCCGGTCTTTTCAATCATTTCTTCAACTCTGCTTTTTCTTTTTTTACCCAAATGATAAATATTTGCTACAAAATTCAGATATTCCCTGATATACATATCAGGATAAAGCGGGTTATTTTCAGGTAAATATCCAATGTGTTTTCTTATCTCCAATGAGTTTTCAATAACTTCAAGATCATTCACATAAGCTTCTCCAGAGGTTTGAGGAATGAATCCGGTAATAATTTTCATCATGGTCGATTTTCCTGCACCATTTGGTCCTAAAAAGCCTACAATATCGCCTGTCTGAATTTTAAAAGAAACATCATCAAGCGCTTTTTGTTTTCCATAGAATTTGGTGATATTTTTTACTACTATTGACATTTATTTATAAAATATAGTTACTGTTCGGGTATGTTATTTTTTTCTCCACTGTCATGACATAAAAATGTAGAATATAGAATGAAGAATATCCAACGTAGAACAAAAGAAAATCTACATTCTAAATTATTTCTCATTAGCTGTGATTTTGTTCTTTTCAACTGTTTTTATGCTTGTTGCAAAAATAGAAATAAGTTCGCTGCATTCTTTCAGGCCAGATTCAATTTCGTATGTCTTTTCAATAAGCGGCTTTTGAACAATAATTTTAAGACAAATCCTGGGTTCATGCAGTTCTTTTAAAATCACTTTTATTTTGTGTGCAAAGTCTGCCCTTGATTCGGCTGCCTGTGCCTCTCCGTAATTCAAAGCAGGTGAAGTTCCGCTTTGTACTAATTGCCCTGATATATGATTTCCTGCTTTAGTGTTTGGTAGTCTCTCAGAAATTTCCATCATTCTGATGGCGAATTTTATAAAACGTTCCTCCAAATCGTATTCTCTATTTTCTTGCATTTTCTCTTTGTTTTATTAATTCTACATTCTAAATTGAAAATTCTAAATTCTACATTTTACTTCTAATATTGTAACCATGAACAATAAAAAAAAATATTAATTATTAAATTCATCATCAAATTTATCATCAAACCTTAAGTTCTGAATTTGCCATACATCTTTAGGTTTATAAAGCAGAAAAATAAATTTAATGGGCTGACGATCATATTTTAGCATGAAACTTTGTTGTAAATAACTTTCACCAATATATTTTGATTGTACCAATTCATAACCGTTATAATTTCCAACCAGATTAACGAGCTGGTTTAATCTCGACTGTATCTGAACAAGGATATCGGAGTTTTTATCCATATATTTATTTGTTGAAAATACATATTCAACGGCTTTTGAAGCTCCTTCTTTCTGATAAAGTTCGAAGAATTTTGAAGTCAGTTCCTCCGGACTACTTTGGGAGTATACAAAACTCAAAGAAAATAATAGAATGATTATTGATATTATTTTTTTCATATTTCTATGGATTAAAAAACATATACAAAGGTAAGAAAATCCCGATACAACTATAACCATAGAATTGAACAAATTATAGAATCGCCTGCTATCGCATATTTTTCAGGTATTACTTCTATTTCAAGCCATTGTTTCCATGTGCTGTTATTATGCATAAAATTTTTCCTTTCTGGCACTGTTGCAATTCATTATATTTTTTTACTTATATTTTCACAAATTTACCTATAAAATTCAAATCTTCGCATGTTACCGAAATAAAATAAACTCCCTGTGGCAAAGATTCGATATTTATAACGGTTTCTGTTTGGTTTGATACAATTTGGTTTACTATTTTTCCCTGTGAGTTGATAAGCTTTATTTCATATATTTTCTCCTCAATCACTCTCACTCTTACCTCTGTATTTGCAGGATTGGGATAAATTTTCACTTCTTCTTTTGGAGAAATGCTGTTAACTCCGATATCGCAATCTTTTACATAAAAAGATGCTGTTCCGTATTTTACTGCTCCCCATGGATCAGTTAGAGTAAATGAAAATGTATAAGTTGTATCTTTTACTAATGATATAAATTCATAAACCGTATCAATATAGCTGTTTCCATTATAAGGATAAAAAATACTATCCAATTCCCAGCCGTTGTTACAGGAAATATGATATGGAGCCGACCTTCCGTTAAGGTTAAACCATATTTCTGCTGTATCTTCAAAGCATACAGTATCTGCAACAGATACATTAAAAAACATTACTGTATCTGCACAACTCCCTGCATCATCACAGCCAAGACTGTCTGTTTTTACTACCCAGATTTGTTGAGAAGGGATAATATAACTATTTGTTGCATATCCGGCAATTGCATATCCATTATCCTTTGTTTTTACCAAATCAAAAAAATGATTATTTGAAGTATCACTATTAAAAGCTTTGTATCTTCTATGCCACAAGATATCACCATCTTTTGTTAAGTTAAACATTCTGGCTTCCTGTTTCCCTAAATAATTTTCATTATAACCAATTGTCGTTAAAGTTGAATCTTCTTTTTCAATAATATTTATAAAGCCGGTATTTCCATTCGCCTTATCATATTTTTTATCCCAAAGAATATTGTAATTTTTATCCATCTTCATTAAACATCCCTGATAAACCGGAAAATTTGGGTATGGTTCAGCAACTGCCATAGGACCACAAATAATGTAACAAGAATCTTTTGTACTAATCAATCCGGTTATTCTCCCATCTTCAAAATCAGTATATCCGTAATGCCTATGCCATTGAAAGTTGCCTGCTGTATCGGTTTTAACGATGTACCAATCCCCCCTGTTATATACTTGTGGTATTTGTGTATTAAAACTCCGCGACCAACCACCGATTAAATAGCCGTTATCGTAAGTTTCGAGTACTTTATACCCGTAATCAGAATCAGAACCTCCATAGTTTTTATGCCATAACATATTACCAATTGAATCGGTTTTTATTAATAAAATGTCACTAACCGTTAGGGGTAATCCTTGATAATCAACTTTTGTAGCCCCTGTTAAGAGATAATTCTTTGTAGATATTTCTTTTCCTCCGTAGAAAAAAGATCGCAGGGTGTCATAAAGATAAATTCTTGTATTTAATGTATCGAAATTGTTATTAAAAGTTATTAATAATCCACCCTCGCTGTCAGTGGTAGAATTATATTTTGAGCCGGCTAATGAATAGCCATTGGAACAAGTATTTAATGAATTTTCTATCCCATGATAATATGTATAAATACTATCTCCATATTCTTTATTCCAAATATTGTTACCATTAGTATCAATAAAGGCCGCTAAAATTTTTACGGGGTTACCATTTGAACCAACAATTACATAACCTGTATCAACTTCAACTATATTTCTTGATATTCTTCCGTTTGTATAGACATTGTTAAATTTGATTGTTTGGGCATCTATACTTATCGGATAAAATAATATAAAGATTTGTAATATAAGCAATTTATAAATCTTTAATACAATTTTTTGAATCTTCAAATCTATGTATGTATTAAAGATTAATGTTTTATATTTAACTGTTTCTTATATTTCGTTTTATGTATATCTCCTATGCATACTATATAATTGCCGGTTGTTAGTTTACTTACATCAATACTTATATACCCCGTTTGTTTTTCAATTGGTTGCGATAAAACCAATTGCCCTTTAATATTATAGATATTTATTTCATTGCCAATTGCATCATTTTCAAACACAGGGTATTCAACAATAATGTTGGTATTTGCAGGATTGGGATAAACAGAGAACAAATAATTCTGATCGAATGCATTATTGCTGTCATCAGACTGATTGTTTTCCAATTGCATTGATTTTGGTGTTCCCTGAAAAGGCAGTACAATTTTTTCGGTATAATTTGACAGGCCTGCATGCATTAAAAGATTTTGTGCAGTTATTGTACCTCGGCTTTTTTCCGATTCTGCAAGAACTAACAGGAAGTCTTGATTTCTGAAAACAGTTCTGTAAAATTCACCCGAGGGAGCCATTTTTATTGCAATAATAATTCGTTGCAAATGAATATAATCCAATGTTTCATTCCTTAAATCAGTTTCCAGTGTGTTGGCATACAATTCAAAATCATTTAATTCCTGTATCGCAAGTGTAATTTCATCCTGACTTATAAGAAAGGGGATGTATTTGTATTTAACTTTGTATCCGGTTTCATTTGACAATACCATCATTAATGTATCTTTCATTTCAGGCACAGAATCATTTTTAAGACATTGCAAAACAATATCGTTTAATATTTTTTCTCTTTCATTTACCAGATTATTTAATTCCTGTTTTTTATTATCAACAGGGTTTATACCGTTTTGTACATTTAAAACTTCATTTTTCATTGGCGGAGGTAACCAATAATCAGCCAATTTATTACCGGCATTTTCCGGCAAAGGAGAATTTGCAAGCAAAATATCTCTTTTTGTGGTTTGATGACCGTTCATTCCAATATCCATGAAACCTGAAAGAACGGTATCAGAAAGATACGGAGATGCACCCATTAAAATATTGCATGTCTGATTAAAATTATTGGGAGCAATATTTGCCAATAAGTTTAACATTATTACGGTATTGCCACCATCTATCAGAGAATCCAGTTCATTTTCGCTTATATCAATGGCATTTTTTAATTCGTTAAGCAGATTGATCTTGTTTAAAACAGGAAGTATGATTAGATGATTTGTTAATGGGCAAGCTTCCTCTTTGTAAAACGTTTGATCTGTTGGTATAATTATTACAGAACTGGATTTGCATCCATCCATATCAGTAGCATCGCCAAAACTATGAAAATAGTAATCGTAATTATAAGGTGAAGCACCCTGCACATAGAATCCGCTGTTATTGTCTGTGCAGTTTGTTGAAACATCAAAAGTGTTTCCTGCTGGAGCTGTGGGGGATCCATCACTACCTTGCTGTTGTTTTATAAATCCATCAATTACAGTAATATTATAAGAGTTATCAGTAAAATCATTACATTTTACTTTAAGTCCGCTGCTACCTGATTGGTCGGCGTTGTCATTCAATGCAAGAAAAGCAGCTGCATTTAAAATATTGCTGATATTGTCGAAGATGTTGTTATAAATAGTGTTGCTATTGTCTTCTGAATTATTTACAATCATACCTACCTCACCATCTTTAAATTTATTTTCTTCTATATTAAAAATGTTAGAACCATTAATATATAAACCACAGGCAAGTCCAAGGTCACCGACAGTAAATTCGTTTTTATAGATTTCACCGTAATTATGTTCACCGTTTATTGCAATTCCCATCCTGTTATTGGTGAAAATATTTTCTTTAACTGAAACTGAAGAAGACCCGAGCATAACATTTGCCTGTATTCCATAATTTAGTCCGGTAAAAGTATTTCTGTCTTTTTGGTTATCGGGACATTCTGTACCTGAAGGGATTAAAGTATTGCAATGAGGTTTAACATCAAGGTTTGATCCATTGCTGTATATACCGTATCCGCGTTTATTAATTTCACTAGGATTGTAATCAATTGGGGTAGTGTTTGCGAAATCGCAACCGGTAATTGGTAAACCTGAAATACCTGCAAATGAAATAAAAGAAAGTGGATATTTCAAAGGATTATTTAATGTATTGTCAGTAATAAAACTGCAATTCCTAATATAGCTGGCATTCCTGTACAGGTATTGGTTCAGGTTCCCGTAAAAACTTCCATAAAAAACACCGTTTTCATTATTTCTGAAGGTGCTGTTTTTCAAAATTGCAATACTACCTGAAAAAGCATTAATTCCTGTTAATGCGTTTTCAATAACAGAACTGTTCCGTATTTCAACCATAGGTTGTTTTGAAGTGGTAATCGGAAACTGGCTTTCATTGCTTATGCCTGTCATTTCAATACCATTCCACATTACACCGCATGATGATGTCAGGGTTGTATTGTCAAGTATCAGCCTGCTACCCATTGTAGCAGGGTCAGATTGCATGATAATACCATGGCCTTCGGTAAACTTAATTGTCAAGTCATTAATTACAAGTCTTTTATTGTTGGGGATGATTAGATTTCCATCAAAAGTTGCCGTTGTGTTAAATGATCCAAAGGGGTTGTTGTCCGGAGACCAGATGTCTGTCGATCCATCGCTGGTAAATGTGGGGATATCTACACTAAAGTCGTAGCAGCAGTTGTTGCCAATATAATGATTGTAGTAAACATAATCTGATCTGTCTATATTATTTGAAAAGATATAACTTTCTCTCATGCCAATTGTTGCGGAGAAATTTGTACTGATGTTTATACCAATTGTATTATTAAAAGAAGGATTTGCAACCCAATTTGTTATGCTTGGGGAGTTTGGGTTCGAAAGATATGAGATTTTTCCTAAACCAATTCCACTTACATAATTATTGAAATCCCCTGATACTTCTGCATTAATTAGGTAAAGGTTATTATCATTTCCTGTTTCGATTTCAGAATAGCCATAATCATATGCATTAGGAATGGCAATGCTATTCAAATAAATCTGTAAACCCAATTTATCTATATAAGTATCTGTATAATTAGTATTATTGAATATATCATTAATAATATCTTCAATATTTAGGTATTTTAAATTGGTTTGGTTTGTATGAGTTAAATACAAGTATTTTCCATCCGGAGAAAATTCTATTCCTTTAATAAATTCTATTGAACTAGCATCATTAATTTGCAAAAACACAGTTTGCTCAAGTGGAGTATTATATTGAAGGGTTTCTGGTGCGATGTTTGTTGCAAGATTACCAAAGCTTTGATATTGAGAAAAGCTATAAGGAAACTTAATTAGCCGCATGTACGGCCCATCATGAATTGGTATTGAAATCAAATAATATGGATTTCCTGAATTTTCATACAAATAGGTTTCCATTTCAGGAAAATATTCACCAGTCTTTAATTCTGAACGAAACCCGAGGTCATAAAAAATGTCAGTTAAACCATTATTATTAAAAATACCAATTTCATTTACTTCATAAACAAAAAGATAATGATATAGCATACCATATAACAAATAATTTTGTTCATTTTGTTCACTCCTATAATCAGTAATTGAAAGGCTTGTTTTTTCATTTTCTCTACATGCACCATCATATGCAATCTCAATAACATTTGATAATTCAATAGTATTTTCATCAATATAGGTCAATTTTCTATAGTTGATCCCTGTGTAATGATTTAAAGCTCCAGTTTTTACTGCTGCTGCCGTAAAGATTAAATAGAATTGATTACAGGTGTTTGGTACAGGTACCACAATTAAGTCTGAATTAATAACAATATCCCAGTTATCAGTAAACCTGTTTATATCATGATTAAATTCTTGTGTGGTACTAGATATTGTATAAAGACTAATATTAGTAAGATAGCCATAATTAATACCTGTTGGGTTGCCATCAAAATTTAATGCATTAATATCAATGAAGCTTTTTCCCTCATGATTATAGATATTGTTATCAATAATAAAAAACAATAAATTACCATCTGCATCGTGTACTATAGATTGACAGAATTTGGGTGATTGCCCTCTGTAATATGTAAATAATTCTGTATGAGTAGGATCACCGTATGCTGTATATTCCTGATATGCATAATCCAACATAGTCTCATCCAGTGGATTAAGGGTTTGACCAATATACATTTCGTTCATAACATACGAATGACTTGGTAGTTGCTTAATCTGTTCTATGTCAGAGTTAAAGTCAATTACACCTCCATTTGACACTGGCAAATATTTCATTTGCGTGTTTTGCGAAATCAATATGATTGAACAACTAATCAATAAAACTGTTAAAAATAAGCGGGTTGTTTTCATATTCATTTTTTTGTAAAGTTAATAAATATTTATACTATAAATTGAAACTGTATTTTAATGTTTTGTTTTTCTTCTCATTATACATGGTAATTAACGAATAATTGTAACAGTTCCTGATTCTTCGTGACCCAAACCATTTTCATCTTTGAAAACAGCATACCAGGTATAAACACCGTTTTTGGCTATATTATGACCTTTTATTTTGCCATCCCACGATTGATTGATTTTGTCTGTTTCGAAAACAACTTCTCCCCATCTGTTATAAATTAGTAATTGGAAACGGTTTTCATCAATACCCGTACCTTTAACAATAAAGAAATCATTTATTCCGTCTTCATCAGGACTGAAAGCAGTAGGAGCATAAAAAGTGAAATTTCCTTTTACAATAAGAGATTCATGAACAGTATCTTTACAGCCGAAATCATTAATTGCAACCAATACAACATTATATGTGGCCGGCAAATCCGGATATGTATGATATGGTGAAAACATGTGAGAGGAGTCTCCATCCCCGAAGTACCAGTTGTAATAATATGCGTTTTCGGAAATATTATAGAAGAACACAATCGGATATATGACATTGACCACGGATGGATCCATAATAAAATTAGCTTCAGGTGTTTCAAAAACTGTTATCATGTCATTGAATGTATTTGATGTAACACAACCCGAATCAGAAGTAACTGTTAAAGAAACATCATAAACCCCGGCCTGTGTAAAAATATGTACAGGGTTTTTCTCAGCAGAATAATTCACGGAGTATATATCGCTGAAATCCCAATGATAACTTTGGCCTATATCGGGGCTGATTTCATTAAAATAAACTGTTAAAGGTCTGCAACCTTCATATATATCAGCATTCATCGTTAAAAAGGGAGAAGATAGAATTTCCACAAATATTTCATCTGTTGCAACCGGAGTACCGCAATCATCTGAGAGCTGTATAATCAATGAACCGGATTCTGAAGGATATATGGTTGCAGGAAGCCATATAGAAATGGTATCGTTTAATATATATTGATAATTTCCGCTGCCACCCGAAACATTTACCGTCAGATACAGAGGATCTCCGGGGCATATGTAATAATCATCAGCAAATAATTCAAGCGATAAAGGTGGATTTACATTTACGATTACAGTGCTTGTATTACTAACGCAACCTCTTGAGTCTGTAACATAATAGCTATAAGAAGTCGTTTGAACAGGATTTACCTGGATTATTTCAATGGTCTGACCATTACTCCAGAAATGATTATATGGCGGTGTGCCTCCGGTAGCAGAACCAATCAAAGTTGCAGTTTCTCCAATGCAAATAGTTACACTTGTGTCGGTTGAGGCAAATAATTTATCCGGCTCGTCAATATATGTTTGTACAACAAAGGTGCAACCATGACTATCAGTTACAGTTACAGAGTATGTTCCTTCGATCAGATAATATACATCAGGTTCTACGCTTCCGTTGCTCCAGTTATACAGATATGGAGAAGTTCCTCCGGAAACAACTGTAGTTATATAACCATTATTTTCCCCGAAACAATTCACATCATGGCTATCCAGCATAACATTCAAAGGTGCTGCCGGTTCAATAATCTGAATATCAATAATTAATTCGCAATTATGAAGATCGGTAATAGTAACCGTATATAATCCTGCCGGGATTCCAAACAGATCCTGACTTGTCTGACCGCTATTCCAACTATACTGATAAGGAACCGTACCTCCTGTTATCGTGAGATTTGCAGCTCCGGTATAATCCCCATAACAAAGAACATGTGTCGGTTCAATACTGCCTTCAAGAGGCGCATATGGTTGAGAAATTACAATTACTGAAGTGCTTGTACAGTTATGAGCGTCAGTAACAGTAACCGAATATGTTCCGGCAATTAATCCGGATATATCCTCAGTAGCTGAACCTGTGCTCCAGATAAATGTATATGGAGTAACACCTCCGCTGACATTAAGATCCGCAACTCCATCCGCAAAACCATAACAACTCACATTTGCTCCTGTAATATATGTTTCAAGTAATGGTGGCTGATCAACTGTTTCTGTAATAATAAATTTGCATCCATTCGCATCGGTAACGGTTAATGTATATGTTCCGGCCTGAATATTAAAAATATCTTCCATCCAATAACCGGTATTCCACAGATATGAATAACCGGGTGTTCCACCTGATACGGAAACTTCAATTGATCCGGTATTGTTACCATAGCAAAGAATATCAACCGTATTATCAATTACAACATTTATTGCAAGTGGAGGTTCGGTAATTGTAAGCGTATCAGTTATTGTACATCCTACTGCATCTGTAACAGTCAGAATATATGTTCCTGCCGGGATATTTACTGCTGTTGGCGAAGTTCCGCCAGGAGATGTCCATGCATAGCTGTATGGAGGTGTTCCTCCCCAAACAGTTGAGGAAATAATTCCGGTACTGTCACCTGTGCATAAAACATTCATTCCGGAAAGAGTACTAAAAATAGGAGGATTCACTTCGATAAGAGAAAATTGCCCGGTCAGAGTACATCCGCTGACATCACTGACAGTAACAAAATATGTTCCTGCTCCTGCATTATACATTGTGTCGGTAGGCATATTTGTAGTATTTGTATATCCATTTGACCATGTATATGTATAGGGAGGAGTGCCATATTGTATTGTGATAGAAACATTTCCAGAAGTATCTCCAGCACAGACAACATCATTTCCGTTAATATTAAGTATTTCCATTTGCAGATTAGGGATCATTGATGTTCCCTGAACAATAGTATCGTTGAAATTTCCTTCCAGTTCCCAGGTATTATTATACCAGGTAATAGGGATGTACCCCAAAGGAATGCTTAAATCAACCAAAGGACCGATATGAATATTCCATTTTGCCGCCCCATCTTTAAACTCATTGATCACTAATGTGTCAATTTCAGGATGTACAATTTCTGGCAAACAGATTTCAATAGTAGTACTATCGTTGTTTTTATAAATAACTGGAATATCTATACATAATTCAGGAATTTCAACTTCCGACATTGTTTTTGTAAACGGAAACGGTATATTGATATCAAATTCAAGAGCAGTTAAAATAAAAGTAAATGCCAGACTGTCCCAAGTGTGATTTGTAAAAGTAGGAGATATTGAATGTTCGATTCCAATATCCATCTGAGGAAAACCGAAACAAGGCCAGACAAAATTCAGATCACTACAGGTAGGAAATGAAATATTATCTGAAAAACCTGAATCAACTATACTATATCCGGTATGTGGATTATTGACAACATATTGAACGGGAGTAGGAAAAGAGAGTGTAGTCCAAACAGTTGGATGGAATGATAAATCCTGCTGCATTGTAGATTCCATTTCCATGCTTGCCGACAATAAATTGTATTCTATAGTAATCCCTCCTCCAAAATTGTATGTGCCACTCAGCATTGTTAAAAATTGTTGTATTGCAGGTCCCTGAGGTGGAGGAATAAGGCCTGCAATAGCATATAGAAACTGTATTATATCAAGATCAAGTTCAATCCAGGTGCTGTCGCCCTGAGCCCAGATTGTCTGACTGCAGGGATCTGAAATATCAAGCCAATCTGTCGTTTCAATATAAGGGAGTGTGATTTCACCTGATAAACCAATGCCTCCCAGATTAGTAAATGTTATTGGAAGCAGGGTATCATGACAAAATTCAACAAATGTTCCGTTCCAGCATGGATAGATTACTTCGCCTGTTTGTCCGTTGATATAAAAAATTACGATTGAATCAAGAGGAACATGGACATCAATAATTTCAAAATCAGTACAGCCACCTAAGCAAACTGTCGCATCAAGATCAAGATCAAATCCAAAATCAAGATCTAAAGAAATAACTCCGGCGTGCGGAAACTGAGAATGCAGATACCAGCCAGGGAGCACTTCATATTCACTGTTTACCGTAACTATCTGACCGGGATTCCATGTATAATTGTCAGGAAATGTTAGTTCAATTTCCACAGGATAATTAACATCAATCCATCCAGTTGTAAAGCCAGTCATTTCGAAGGTTGAGCCGATTTCAAACCAGGTATCAAGAGTAAAAAGTGCTCCGGTTGGAAGTCCTAAAATCGTATCCATATAACCGAATGTCAAAGTAGTGTCAAATGTCACATCAAACAAACTGATTGTCTGATTTATATTAAATGGACTGCCATTTGGACCCCACATATTTTGATTCTGAGTTGACCAATAAACATCATTGATGATTGAATAGGTCTGATTATAGGCAGGTTTTTCTGAAAAAATCAGAAAAAGTGAAATCAAACAATATGTAAAAATCCATTTTTTCATTTATTCAAACATCACCGATAAAATACTTTCTTTAAAAACAGGATACATAAGTTGACGAATAACTGCCGGATAA
>JBDRPR010000235.1:0-9388 GCA_043826845.1 Bacteroidota bacterium | reverse complement strand
TACTTTCTACACAACAATTGGCAAATTATGCAAACATCACATTATATGTCGAAGATAATTCTGGACAGGAATCTTCACGCTTATATTTTGTTAAATAATTTAAAAACGTAAAATCATGAAAAAGCTTTTTACATTTATATTAAAAGTATCCCTAATGATACTTTTTACAATTCCTGCGATGAAACTTACTGCTCAGGATACCCTAATTGTTTTTAAAACAATGGATCCCGATATGTTCACGTATAGATATAATTATGTTGATTCGCTTTGTGACCCGGAGATGTACGGGACACTCCAGTGGGCGATCCGGAAAGCGAACGACTCACCCAATCCCTGTGTCATTATTTTCGCAATTCCCGGTAGTGGGCAACAGATTATATATCTAAATTATGATTTGCCGGTTATAACAAAACAGGTAATAATTGATGGAACCACTCAGCCTGATTATCTTTATGGAATGCCTTCGGTTGTTATTGACGGTCAAAACAAAATAAGTACCTGCCTTTATATCTATAATAAGCTTATAAGTTCATTGTCTCCTATAGTAAAAGGTTTGCAGATTCAGAACTTTACAATGCATGGCATTATTATTTGCCGGTGTACTGATGGAGGAATCAGTAATAATGTCATTAACAGGATTCAGAACGGTCCTTCTGATGTACCTACCTTCGGGATAATGATTATGAATTCATACAATGTGCCCATCAAAGGAAATTTTATTGGTACTGATTTCAGCCATAACTCAGGTATTGGGAATGATGACTTTGGGATAGGCATCCCATCTGTTTCATCAGCTCCTCTGACCAGCAACATTATTATTGGAGGTTCCGGAATTAATGAAGGCAATACAATAGCTTGTAATGGTACCTGCGGCATCTTGATTGGAATGCCTAATTATAATAATAAAATTTCCAGAAATCTCATTTTTAATAATCCTGTCGGTATCCGGTTGCCTGATTCTGGTCAGCATCCTGCTCCAGTTATAATGTCTTATGTAAATGATATGCTTTCCGGTACATCTGCTCCTGATGATATAATAGAAATTTTCGGCAGCACAGGCAGTGAAAATGCAAACGAATATCTGACAACTGTTACTGCTGATATAAATGGCAACTGGACAGCAAATGTTAGTACAACTTTTAATTATTTTGTTGCTACTGCTACGGATGTACTTAATAACACATCACAATTTAGTAATGCTGTTATGGCAGAAATGCCGACATCTCAACTAATTGATGAAGATTGTAATAAATATTCTGTTTTTAGGGGAGATACTTTAAATACTGAATTAATATCTGGAGCAACTGAATATGAATTTAATATATTTAATGCTGACAATAGCTATTCGACAACTTTTTTCTCTTATACAGGGGGGCTTCCATTATTAGATATTCCGGATTTGAAGTTTGGAGTTAATTATTTTGTGGCAGTTAGAACTATTTTCAATAATGATACTTCATTATTTGGTGACACCTGTGAATTTGCCTTTTTAATACCTTCAGGCACACAGTTATTAATTGAAAGAGCTTTAAACAAGCCTGAAGTTGTTAATCAGATCAATGAATTTGAAAATATTATTCAACAAATAATAAATCAAGGTAATTTTAAAAGTTCAACAAACTATACAATACCTGTTGTATTTCATGTAATTTCACCAACATCTGTGAATCCTTCATTATGGGTTACAACTACCAGAATTGAGGAACAATTGCAGGTATTAAATGATGCATTTGCTGGTAATTTTAATAGCGGTAATTTTGATCCTCCAAATAATACAAATATAAGATTTTGTTTAGCTGTCAATGATGACGATGAAAATCCTATCGCTAGCACAACATATTATGGAACACCAAGCGGACATGATGGCATAACTTATGAATCACATGATGACTTTACTAATAACAATATGGGCGGACAAGTTCCTTTTGGTCAACAAGCATTGATGGATAGATATGCAAATAATTTCCCCCCAGACAAATATTTAAATGTGTATATTGTTGATAATATTATTGATGGCTCATCAACTTCTATGATATGTGGATATTCACCCATGCCGGAAATACAAAATCCTAATGATCCCATGAATGGTGTTGTTATAGATATGGAAGCTTTTGGTTCTAATTATTTTAGTAATCCAAATACAATAACAAATACTGATATATTAAATGCTGGTTATGATCACGGACTTACTTTAGTTCATGAAGTGGGACATTACATCAACTTATGGCATGTTTTTCAGGGAGGATGTTCAGGTACAGATTATTGTAATGACACTTACCCACAACTTGTTAATTCTTCCGGTTGCGTGGTTGGACAACAATCTTGTGGAACAGTAGATAATATTCACAATTTTATGGATTATTCAAGTGATCATTGCAGAAACACATACTCACTTGATCAGATAGACAGATTTCATATTTGCATCGATTATTTGAAAACAGATCTTGTTTCAATACCAAATTTAAGTTCAACAGGTTTAATAATAACTAATGGGTGTATTGAGCCCGGACTTGAAACTGCATGGTTTGAAGCTGTTGAAACTTCTATATGTTCGCCGAATAATGCTATTATTGATTTTGGAGGATTAACTCCTTTTTCAAATTTCTCTTTTGAGTTTACATTTACTAATATAGCATCAGGAATAACTCAGGTTGAAACTCCTACAGCATCTCCATTAATTGTAAGTTTACCCATTGGTTTATGGTCTGTTACTCTATATATCATTGATAATTCTACGTTGAATAATGTTTCTTTAGTTGAATCAAATTATATTTATATTGATGATTGTTTGCAACCATTAGTGATTCCTACTCAAGCACAATGGCATTTTGATGACCGTTTGGCTTTGGATTTTACCAATTGGCTCCCGCAACAAATCCCTTCCCCCATGATTGCATGGGAATCAGAGTCTTCGATAAGTGATAATTCTGGTAATCTTATTCTATTTACAAATGGATACAGTGTTTGGGATGAGGTCAATAATATTGCTAATAGTATCACACCAGATTTATTAAACGGCATGAATAGTCCTTATTCTGCAAAAAAAGGAACTGTTATATTACAATCGCCGAATCCTGCAGAAAATCATTTATATTATATTTTTAGTATCCCTGGAACTGAATCTTATTCTGAAAATAATGGATTATCTTATACAATTATAGATAATAATAGTAAAATAATTCATGAAATTGGAGGAATTGAACAAAGAAATATTCCTGTTGCACCAGGTACTGGATCGTCTCCAAACAATAATAATATTATGGTTAGTGAAGCTTTGGCTGTAATCCCTGATTTTAATAATACTGGTTATTGGATTATTACAAATGCAGGGGAACAAGATGATTTTAGTACGGGGGGACCAGATGAAACATATAATGGGAATCTTTTAGCTTACCATTTTTTTAATAATTCTGGAGTTACTCAAATAAATGGGCCAGTATTATCTCCATTTTATCCTTCACTTCCGTCACAATATGTAGAAGATGTAAGATCTATTGAATTCTCTCCAGATGGAAGATATGTTGCTATACAAAGACACTCTCAATATGGATATATACTTTACTATTTTAATAATAATACTGGTCATTTCAAGGAATTGTTAAATATTGACAGTGAAATTGTTACCGATATTTCTTTTGATCCAAGTTCAAGATTTCTATACTATTCTGGATTGAATGGGGTTTATCAAGTCGATATTGAAACATTGGATATTTGTAATAGTTATATTGAAGAAAATAATGTTACTAATGATGATTGGTTTTCTATTCAAAGAGGTCCAAATAATAAACTGTATCTTGGTACGCCATGGTTCTTTAATAATAGCGAACTTGGAGTAATTAATTTGCCAAGTGAAAAAGTCAATAATAGTAGCCCTTATTCCTGCCTTTATCAGGATAATGCATTGACATATTTCACTCCCGGATATGCATCTGTTTGGTTTCCAAATTTCAACGATGTCACCAACTTAGATCTATCCCCAAAATTCATATTCTGTTCAGCTAACTGTACGAATGAGTTTCATTTTACAAGTTTAAGCAGTGGAGATAGTTTTTTATGGAATTTTGGAGATGGAAATACAAGTACGGATGAAGACCCTGTTCATAATTATTCAAATCCAAATAATGATTATAATGTTGTGTTAACTGTTTTTTCTGGTGGAACAAATATAGGTTCATATAGTGAAATTATTAATCCAAATCTGTTCAATAATCCCCCATCATGTAACATATACGGGCCAGATATTATATGTGAAGGATCAACTACTTTATCAAGTTACAGCACTGATCATACAAATCTTGAGTACGAATGGGATATTACAAACAATACAGATATTTTTTCCAGCAGTAATGCTACTGTTGAATTTATTTGGGATGATACGCCAAGCGCAACTCATACAATTGAATTGACAGTTATTGACCCAGCCACTGGATGTAGTTGCTCTGAAACGTTAAATTTATCAATTGAGCCAGAATTGGATATCAGTTTATCCGATTTAATTGTTCAATGTTCTTTGCCAACAATAGCTTCTGCAACAATTGAGGTTTCAGGGTTTACTTCAAATTATGATTTAATGTGGTCAGATGGAACAAATACATTCTTTCAAAACGATATAACCACATCTTCCTATACAATAAGTGGTCTAACATCAGGAATATGGGGTATAACCGCATATAACAATCAACATTGCGGGTCGACTTTAAGTGATATTGTTGTAATTGACTATAACAACTTCGAAATTACTGATGAAGTTATTATTAATGATTGTATTGGGCCAATTGGTACAGGTATTGGGGAAATTTATATTAATGTGTCTGGAGGAATAGCTCCTATTACATACAATTGGTCAGGACCAGCAACTTATTCATCGACTGATGAGGATATTTCAGGTATTGATGCAGGAAATTATACTGTAATAGTTACTGATGCAAATGGGTGTTCAATTGTTGAATCAATAGTTGTTGACGCAGTACAGGTGTTTTCAATAGTGTCTGGTTCACTAAGTATTATTGATGCCAGTTGTTATGGCGAAAATGATGGCGAAATTCACATAGAATTTACGGGTGGAATTCCATATATGAGTGGGTTTTTTGCATATTCAATTCATCCTCCCGGTTCGTTGTTACAGGAAAATGGAGATTTTACAGAATTAGTTGCTGATGATTACATTGTTATGGTTAGTGATATAAATTCATGTATTAATTCTATAAATTTAACTGTTCAACAACCTGATGAAATTAATATTAGTAATATAATTACATCAGATGTTTTATGTAGCGGGGATAATAATGGTGTGATTGATATTTCTGTTACAGGTGGTACCCAACCATATTCTTTTCACTGGGAATCAACAACCGGAACAGGCTTTATTGTTGATAGTGAAGATCAAACAGGCATTTCTGCAGGGACATATACAGTTTCTGTAACTGATAATAATAACTGTCCTCAAGATGTGGAAACTATTATTATTAATGAGCCACCAATTCTTTCAGCTGCAATTCCAAATACTACTATTCAATGTTTTGGGTTAAGCACAACGGCAACAGTAACTCCTGTCGGAGGAACACCCGGTTACTCATATCAATGGGATGCTGCCGCAGGAAATCAAACTTCACAAACAGCCACAGGTTTGACTGCCGGAACTTATCAGGTAACTGTTACAGATTTAAATGGATGCTTTACTGTCGCTTCTGTTACTATTACCGAAAATCCGGTAATTATTCTTGTCATTGATGATGTGTCAGAAGATTGTAACGGACCAAACTTAGGGAGCATCTTAATAACAGCCACAGGAGGAACCGGAATTTTAACTTATTTCTGGCAAACTTCAACAGGAAGTGGTTTGATCCCAACAAATGAAGATCAGGACGGACTTTCACAAGGGTATTATGATGTTACAGTTACCGATGCAATTGGTTGTACTGAAATCTTAAATAACATTGAAGTTTCGGAATATAACTGGATTGTTAAATTAGATCCCATTTATATTACATGTCCTGATTATTGCGATGGAGCACTTTTAGCAACTGTCACTCCAACAAATGTAATACCGCCATACCCTGATTTTACTTATTCATGGAGTGAAGGAACAATAATTCCAACATCTGCTTATTTGAATACATTATCTAATGTATGTCAAGGGAACTATTCGGTTACTGTAACAGATGACAATGGTTGTACTGCCACAAATTCATTGTATATGGATATGGATCCAACACTATTTAATACTATGAATCTGCCCAATTTCTCATCTCCTCCTGCAACTGTAACATGGACAGGTCAGAATTATAAATTCAATCATAATATCGTAATACCGGAAAATTGCACGCTTGAAATTCTTGGCAGTTCCATTATCGAATTCACCCAAAATCACGGTATTACTGTTCAACCCGGAGGTGACCTGATTGTTGATAATTCGACTGTTACAAACTACCAACCTTGCGACCAGATGTGGAAAGGATTAGCTATAACTGATCAATTCTCTTCATCTTATGGTGATGCTAAAATTATTATTAGAAATAATTCTACTGTTTCTAATGCATTAATTGGAATTAATTGTATGGGAGGGCCTGACCTGGATATTGCAAATAGTAGTTTTATAAATAACCAGACAGGCATTAAAATTAGTGCATGGTGGTATTATGATTGCGATGACATTATAATTGACAGAAACCAGTTTACCTATAACTATTCTATATATGGCCTGTTTGATAAATATCCGAATACTCATATTGCCTTGCGTGATGCAAGAAGACTTAAACTAAGAGGAAATGATTTTGAGTACCAGATTAGTTCTTTTGGTGTCAACTTGTATGGAGATAAAAGAGGAAAAGGTATTTATGCAAGTAATTCAAGTTTTGAGGTTACTGAATATTGTACATGGGCAAGTCCACTAATACCATGTCCCAACCCCGACAGGTCTAATTTCGATAACCTGTATTATGGTATTGATGCCAGAAGTAATTCTTATGGCACTACAGTAAAACTGGAAAATTGCTGGTTTAAGAATTACGGTTATATAGGCGCCAACCTTAAAACCTATTCTGCTCCGGTAATTATAACAAATAAGTTTTACGATACAGATATATTTACAAAAAGTACTGGATTATATCTTCAAAATTGTGGGGCTTATCATGTTGAAAACAATACTTTCGATAATATTTGTATTGGTATGCTGATTAATAATTCTCATACCATCCCTAATAAGGTTTATCGTAATCATTTTAGCAATATGCATAATGGTTTTCAAAGTTTATATAATAATAGCGATGCAACAGGAGATCAAGGACTATTCATTCAATGTAATGATTACGAGTCAAATAACACATATAATTATATAAGAAGTGGAAATGTAAAGAAACAACAGGGATTTGATCATCCTACTAATAACTTATTAGATATCTCTGCAGCAAACCAATTTGATGCTGTTTATCTTGATAATCCTGTAATAGATGAAGCTGCGTTTAAAACTTATGATTCATTTTATTCTTTCGATTATAATTATTACTATAATAAAGATGATGATCATATTACGGATATTAGAGACCATGTTTCTGCTTTTCATCCAGCACTTCAAGGGAATGTTTTTCCTCAAGAAATTGACTATATATTAGATCCTTCAGAAGCATGTCCATCAGAATTGCCATATTTAACAGCAATTGAGGCAGAAGAAGAGCTTACATTAAGAAGTGTTGAAATTAATGACCTGAACAATATTCTTGACAACTTAATTGATGGTGGCAATACAGCAGAATTGTTGAACAAAGTAGGAAGCATACAGCCAAATAAATTTAACAAAGTATGTAATGAATTATTAGAATTATCGCCATACTTGTCAGATACTGTATTGACAGCATTTATGCAAACATCTGTTAATGGACATGTAGTGGCAAAAACAAATGTTTTACTTGCTAATTCACCTTTACCTCCAAATGCCAGAAACGAACTGGATAATATGTTGCTGCCTCCACCATTTAAACAATTAATAGAAGCAGAACAGCAAGGAACAAATGCTGTTATACAAAAACAGGAAGAAATTAGTCAGTTAGTGTTTGATCGTGAAATGGTTCTTAATAGCGTAATGCGTTATGGTCTTGGCAACGATTCTGTTCCCGAAATTATAGATTCACTTATAACAATTCTTGAAAACGAACAGCGTTATGAGGCAAAATATACTCTTATCCCAATACTAATTAATTTGGGAAGATATACTGATGCTGAATATCAAATAAGTGAACTGGAATATAAAGCAAGTACATTATCTGCCGAATTGCAACAGGAAATTGCAGAATATATAGATTTACAGGAAATTTTGCTCGAAATTGATACTATAGCAGATACCAGCATGGTAAATACCATTATTTCAAACAATCTGGTATTTCTTGAGAATATTGCATATAACCCTAAAAGTCTTGTTTGCGGGCAGGCACAAACATTACTGGAAATGGCAGGGCTTGCAGTATTTGAACCTGAAATGTATTTACCGGAGGATGAAAATAAAGCAATGAAAGTTACTAATTCTGAAAATCATAATATAACAACTGAAGTTGATTTTAATGATTGTATTGAAGTATATCCGAACCCTGCAAGTGATGAATTGTGGATTGAATATATTATTTTCAATGACAATACTGCCAACAGGCTGGAAATATTCAGTCTTGACGGGAAATCTGTGTTAAAGCAGGAAATTAAAAATACATATGGAATAGAACAGGTGAATGTTTCAGGCTTAAGTGATGGAAATTATATACTTAAGCTGGGCAAATACAAAAAACAGTTTAATATCGTTAAATAAAACAATAGATTTGTAACTCCGTATGAATCAATGCGGAGTTACTTATTATGAAAACATACAAATTTATATTAATATTATTGTTTCTAATTATTTGCCTGCCTGTCTTTTCGCAAACAATTAGGTTTAATAATACTTATACAATAATGCGGACACCAAGAAATGTTCAAATTTACCAAGATGGATATATTGTTTTAGGGGGTGGAGTTGATACTAATTCAACATATTTACGAATATATATTGCATATATTGATACACTTGGTAATGAGATATGGAATAAAAGTATTGGTGATACAATATATGATTATTATCATGGTGATAGGAACTCATTAATAAAAAATAATAGTGGTAAATATTCTCTTGCTGGTACTCGTGATGGTAATGGAAATATTACTGCAATGCTAATAATATTTGATCAGAATTTTGATACTTTGTGGAGTAAGTACTACTTTGATAATACTGATTTTACAACATTTTATAATCATGTACAAACATCCGACAGTGGTTATGCATGTATTGGATATACAAATGAATTTGACCCTGATGGAGATATATTACTTGTAAAAACCGATGCTATGGGCAATATGCAATGGTATAAAA
>JBDRPR010000234.1:0-6297 GCA_043826845.1 Bacteroidota bacterium | reverse complement strand
TTTTTTATTTATTGTGTATTATCCTTATTATCAGGAGCTAGCGATGCAGATAATTGACCGCATGCAGCATTAATATCTGCTCCTTTACTATTGCGAATTGTAACAATAAGATAATAAGACTCTAAGGTGTCTTTAAATGCTTTTATTCTTTTTTTATCAGATGGTTTAAACAAAATATTCCCTGCCTGATTATATTCAATTAGGTTAATTTTGACATTTAATCCTTTACAAAAAGAGATTAATTTTTTTGCATCATATATGTTGTCATTAAATTCTGATAACATTAAATACTCCAGAGTTACAGGCAAACCGGTTTTTTGGTTGAAATATATAATCGAATTTTTTAAATCGGTCAGATTATTGGATTGATTTACAGGCATTATTTTGGTTCGTTTTAAATTATCAGCTGAATGCAATGAGACAGCTAATTTGGTTTTTAAATTTTCATCTGCAAAATGTATTATTTTTTCAGTCAATCCGGCAGTTGAAACTGTTATCCTTGATGGAGAAAAATTTAAAATTTCAGGAGATGTAATAATATGAATGCTTTTTTTAAGATTTTCATAATTTAGAAATGGTTCACCTATACCCATAAAAACTAAGTTTGATAGTGGGGCATTTTTTTCTTTTATTGAAAGATTGTTTAAACAAATGATTTGGTCATGTATTTCACCAAAGCTTAAATTGCGACCATCGGTAAGATTTCCTGATGCACAAAATGTACATTTTAGGGGACAGGCAGTTTGAACACTTATGCAGGCAGTTCTTCTGGTTTCTGCAAAAATTAAAACACCTTCAGTTAACAGACCATCAAACAGTTTAAATGCTACTTTAATTGTATTATCTTTAGATTTTTGTATTTTATTAATAAAAAATTCATGAAATTCAAAATCAATTTCAATATCTGAAATTAATTTTACAGGGATATTCTTCATGTCCCTGAAAGATTTTATCCCTTTTTTCCATATCCAGTCAAAAATCTGCTCTGCTCTGTATCTGGGATAATTCTTTCGTAATATGAAGTTTGTTAAATCTTCTTTTGACAGTGATTTTATATTTGATTTCATGTATAATATACAAAGAAAAATGCAGACAAAAATATAATTTTAATTTTACCTGTAACAAAATATAATGAACCTTCGTCTGAAAAACAATACAAAATTTTGTTATCAATGCGAATTATATTTAATTTGCAGTCTCTATTAAAAAATTTAAATTTAATATTATGTTTAAAAAATCGATTATTCTATTATTGGCATTAGTCTTGTCGTTCAGTTTTTTAGCAAAAGCAGATGAAGGGATGTGGCTTTTATCTCTTTTAAATAAAAACTACGATGAGATGAAAAAATTGGGTTTCAAATTATCTCCTGAAGATTTGTACAGTGTAAATCATGGTAGTCTGAAAGACGCGATTGGAGGATTAAGCACATCTCAATATTTTGCAGCCGGTGGATTTTTTTGTACAGGTGAAATTATTTCTGATCAGGGATTATTGCTGACAAACCACCATTGCGGATATGATATAATACAAAAGCACAGTTCAGTTGAGAACGATTATCTCAAATATGGCTTTTGGGCAAAAAATAAAACCGATGAATTGGCAAATGAGGATTTAACGGTTTCTTTTTTAATATATATGGAGGATGTTACAGATAGTGTTTTTGCAAAAGTTACTGCCGATATGGATGAGTCAGCCAGACAGCAAAAGATTAGTTCTGCAATAAAAGCAATTGAAAAAGAAGCAAAAAAAGACAATCAGTATGATGTTGTTGTAAAACCAATGTTTTATGGAAATCAATATTTTTTGTTTGTTTATGAAACTTTTAAAGATGTTCGTCTTGTTGGAGCACCTCCTGAGTCAATCGGAAAATTCGGAAGTGATACAGATAACTGGATGTGGCCAAGACACACAGGTGATTTCAGTATGTTCAGAGTTTATATGAGTCCTGACGGAAAACCGGCAAAATATTCGAAAGATAATGTTCCATATAAACCGAAACATCATCTTCCAATTTCTTTAAAAGGAACACCAAAAGGCTCTTTTTCAATGGTTTTAGGTTTCCCTGGATCAACTCAAAGATACATGACCTCATTTGGAATACAGGAAACTGTTGACATATCTAATCCGATCAGAATTAAGGTAAGAACAAAGAAATTAGATATTATGAAAGAAGATATGGATGCATCAGATGCAGTTAGAATTAAACTGGCATCCAAGTACGCACAATCTGCAAATTACTGGAAATACAGTATCGGACAAAATCAAGGATTAAAGAGGCTAAAAGTTTATGATCAAAGGCTGGAAATTGAAAATAATTTAAAAAAATGGATCAATGAAGATAATGGAAGAAAAGAAAAATATGGGGATGCAATAAGTTCAATAAAAGCTTCTTATGATTCTCATAAAGAAACAAATGTTGCATATAATTATTTGCTTGAAGCATTATTGCAGGGATCTGAAATTGCTATGTTTCCTGCTTCTGTAAAATATGGAGGGTTTTATAATATTTTAAAAAACAGCCCCGATAATAAAGATCTCATTGATGAATTTGTCAAGAATCTAAAAGATGAAGGGGAAAAATACTTTAAAGATTACAATAAAGAAAGCGATAAGAAAATTTTAGCTGAATTAACAAAAATGTATTATCAGGATGTCCCTGAAAAATACCATTTAAAGTTGTTTGCTACAATTGAGAAAAAATTTAAAGGTGATTTTAATAAATATGCAGAATATGTTTTTCAGAATACAATTTTCGCAGATAAAGATAAATATTTTGCATTTTTGAATGCTCCTGATTATAAAAAACTTGAAAAAGATCCTGCATTTATTCTTATGGATGAAGTCCTAAATTTGTATTTTCAGTTGAATAAGGAATCAGGGAGTTCAGATGAATACACAAAAGGGAAAAGGCTTTTTACTGCTGCATTAATGGAAATGCAACCAGGTAAATTATTTTATCCCAATGCAAATTCAACAATAAGACTAACATACGGAAAGGTTGGAGATTATTATCCTATGGATGCTGTTTATTATAGTTATTATACAACGATGAAAGGAATTATGGAAAAAGATAATCCTGGTCTGGAAGAATTTACTGTTGATCCGAAATTAAAAGAATTGTATATGAAAAAGGATTATGGCAGATATGCTGATTCAGATGGCACATTGCATGTTTGTTTCACAACCGATAATGACATTACAGGAGGAAATTCAGGAAGCCCTGTTATTAATGGAAACGGTGAATTGATTGGAGCTGCTTTTGATGGAAACTGGGAAGCAATGAGTTGTGATATTCAATATGAGAAAGAATTTCAAAAATGCATAAATGTTGATATTCGTTATGTATTATTTGTAATTGATAAGTTTGCAGGAGCTACAAATCTGATCGATGAAATGACAATTATTGAGTAATCATATACTGATTCATAGAGAAAAGAGTTCGAAATTATGAACTTTTTTTTTATATATAACATAAATAATATTCTAAGTAGTGGCAGCAAGAAAACTCCGATAACTGCGTTACGCTCATTCTGAAAACAGTCATTTACACAAGTAAACTCCTTGATTTTCAGAAAGAGCAAGCCTTGTTCTCGAAGTTTTCTTATCTGCTACACCGAGAAAAGAGTAGTTTTCGTGCAGATACTAAGTATAAAATTCTAATAATACGAATTATAAATTATTGAAAAATAGACATTAATTTATATTTATTCTAATGAAAGTCAGTATTGTTGAAATATTAAGTGCTTTTATGGTTTTGTTTGCTGTTATCGATATAATAGGTTCTATTCCGATAATTATTGATCTGAAAAATAAGCAGGGGAAAATCGAATCAGAAAAAGCAACAATTGTGGCATTCCTGATTATGTTGCTGTTTTTATTTATCGGAGAACCATTGCTTGGTCTTTTTGGTGTTGATCTGCCTTCATTTGCCATTGCCGGTTCTTTTGTAATATTTTTCCTGGCTCTCGAAATGACTCTTGGAATCGAATTTTTTAAACCTGATACATCAGGAGGTGGCTCTTCTGTCGTTCCGATTGCTTTTCCTTTAATTGCCGGAGCAGGATCAATAACCACTCTGTTATCAATAAGGGCTGAATATGAATTGATTAATATTATTATAGCTTTGATTTTAAATATGATTGTTGTATATTTTGTATTGAGAGCGACTAGATTGTTTGAAAAAATCTTTGGCAAAAGTGGTATCCATATTCTTAGAAAAATTTTTGGAATTATTTTACTTGCTATTGCAATAAAACTATTTATAACAAATACAGGAATAAAAATCGGAAATGCACCCTAAAATCACATTATACACTGATGGATCTTCGAGAGGAAACCCAGGTCCTGGCGGATATGGTGTTGTACTAATAAGTGGTCCACACAGGAAAGAATTGTCTAAGGGTTATAAATTAACAACCAACAATCGGATGGAGTTACTTGCAGTTATATCTGGTCTTGAAGCCTTAAAAATTATTCCTTGCAACGTCACTGTATATTCTGATTCAAAATATGTTGTTGATGCAGTTCAAAAAAATTGGTTATTTGATTGGGAGAGAAAAATGTTTAAAAAGAAAAAAAATATGGATTTGTGGATCAGGTTTTTGGATGTCTATAGGATGCACAATGTGGAATTTATTTGGGTAAAGGGACATAGCAATAATGTTGAAAATAACAGATGCGATGTATTGGCGGTTAATGCGTCATTATACAATGATTTTTTATTTGATGATGTAGGATATGTCAGTGAAAACATTTAATTTTATCTTCAAAACATTTATACTGAGCAGGTATAAATTTAATACTTGTTTTAACGTAAAGAGTTCGCCGTAAGCTATTTAAATATTATAAAGATCAATTATGCCCAGTCAAAGTACAATTATATTTGATAAACACTATACTCCTGATATTTTACAAATACAAAAGAAGAATCTGGTTTATCGGAATCCTGAATCTGACTTTTCTGTACAAGCCGAATTCGTAACCGGACATATATATAATATTGTTGTCAAAGGAAATGCAAATATTCATGATATCAGAATTACTCTGGAGATTGGAGATTTATTAATTACAAGGCTGAGAGAGAAGGGCTATAGTGGAAATTTCCACAGCATTATTACTATTAATGATTTGAATTCTATAACACCTGAGGCGAGAAAAATGGTTTTGAAAAAAATGGATCAATGGCAGGAATTTGAGGCGTTTATTATGGTGGGTGCCAATGCATTTATTAAAACTCTTATAAATGTATATAAACGATTCAATCCGTCATTTAAAGTTTTTTTTGCTAATGACCAAAATTTCGCTTTGGATAATATAATTAAGTTAATTAGTAAAAGTTTAAATGTACTACAACAGAAATTTCTTGACAAAAATTTTATCTCAAAAAATAATTGGTACTGGAAATCAACAAATGGTGATTATAGCATAAAAATCAGTTTTCTTGATGAAAATATTTATATAGTTGAACCGAAAGGTTATGCACAAAATTCAGACGTTGAGCATGCCAACAAGCTATTTAATAGCGTATTAGACGAGAACAATCCAAATCGTGAAAAATATTACAGAATTCAGGATTATTCACAAATGACCGGTGCTTCAAAATTAGCCAGACAAATTTTTGTAAATTGGATGAAAGAAAATATTAATCAAATGCATCTTTCAGTTTTTTATGGATTGACTGGAGTAATGAAAACAATTGTTCTTTTTGGTAAAGTATTATATCCAAACTCATCAAAAATTCATATAGCAAAAAGTCTAAGAGAAGCATTAAATATTGTATCAAAACACAAAAATGGGATTGATTTGTCAGATGAAACAACTGAATTAATTAAATCGGATTTTGTTATTCCTGAATCAAAGGAGGAATTGACAGATATGCTTCAAATTTTGATTGATGAGAATAGCCTTCTGAAAAGTTTCAATGAAGAGAACAGCCGAAAATTGTTCGAAATAGTAGCAAAAATCAGTTGGGATTATAACCTCGATACTCAGAATGAAAATATTGTTGGTGAACCGTTTTCTGATCTTTTTAATGCAATTCAAATGCTTAAAAATGATGTTAATGATTTACTGAAAGAACGTGAATTTCATATTGCTCAATTGACAGAAAGCGAAGAAAAATATTACTCTCTTTTTGATTCATCACCTGATTCTATATTGATAATAGAAGAGAACACAATTTCAGATTGTAATAAAAAAGCACTTGATATTTTTAAATTAGCAAAAAAACAGATTGTCGGTAAAAGAATTTCAGATTTCCTAACGGATGATTCTGATATTATTTTTGATTTTTTCCC
>JBDRPR010000233.1:0-12086 GCA_043826845.1 Bacteroidota bacterium | reverse complement strand
TACAAGCTTTTCTTCAAGAATTATTTCACTACCTGAAGTAATTTTGTATATATAAACTCCGTTTTCCAACTTATTGCTGCTAATCTTCAAATGATTTTTATCCGCTTTCAGGTCGTATTCCATAGTTATTCTTCCTATGTTATCATAAATGATAATTTTGCCATCCTGTTTTTCTTCAAAGCTGTACTGTAATTCCATATTGCCATCGTTAGGATTTGGGTAAAGTTTTGCAATCGGTACAAGTACTTCTCCTGACGAACTATTAAATTCGCTGTTCTCATTTACCAAGTTCTTTGTATTGAATGGATTAAGTTTTAATACCGGAGATTGTATATATTCTTCATCAAATACCATTGCAAGAATTCTTTGCGCTTTTTTGGCAACACTGCCCCCTGTTGCTGCAATATTACGTATTGCCTGCTCCTGTGCTGCGTCCATATCAAATAAGTCCAGCCCTGCTTCATAAAGGTCTAACAGTATATTCATCAGGTCAACATAAGCCTGGTTTTCACTTATATTGGCTGCATCAGAATAATTAATTACATCCTGCAAGGCAGCACGGCTTGAAGTATATTCACCATCATACATACAAATCACAGCGAGCTTTATATGCTGTTCAGGATTGGTTGATATTGCCAGTAATGATTTGGCTGTTACCATATCGCCGGATTCAATGTAATAATCAACTTTAGCATTTTCTAACTTGTGTACCTGTAATTCGTACCAGATGATCTGACGTTCAACTATCTCACGTTCCGATACTCCAACCTGAACATTCTCAATGTTTTTCATAATGCCTTTTGGCAGGTTACAGCCAAGAACTGCATCATATACCTGAACGGTTACAGGAGAATTTGCCATGATCACCTGTTTTACATGGCCTGGAGGTAATGGCGTAGGTTTGTCCTGTAATGCAGCTATCATTACTTCATCTGACAGGTAAGGTGAAGCACTAAGCAATTCATTTGTTATCTGCCCGCCAGGTACATCTGCATTGATCATATCATATAATGCCTGTGCATCGCCTGCCTCTATTAGTTGCCTGTTTGCTTCCAATTCATCATTTAAAACAGCAATTTGGTTATCAATTTCTGTAATATAGTTAGGATTTGTCGGTGGCATTGGTATCATTGGATTTATTAAATCACAGGAACCTGATTGTTTACCTATCAAACAAGTATGTAAATAACTCCCTTCCCAAAGAGGTGTGCTGCAAATAGGTTTCGTTGTTTCAAAATGGAACTCATTTTCAAAATGAGCATAATACCAAAAATCATTTGCATTGGCATCAAGCACAATATCTGTTTCTGCAGAACCGTAAGGACATAGGTCTTTCCATTCGTTACCTGCAGCGTATTTATCATCAACATTGCATTGAAATTCCCCCTGATCAATCAAGTCACCGAAAGTGATCCAGCCTGCCAGGTTATGCGGGTTTCCGTCATTAGCAAAATTATTGCACCTGACTGTTGACTTATTATTAATCCCTTGTGTTTGTACTCCCACATCTAATCCTACAAATATATTATTGAAGATATCTGAGGAATTATAAATACTGTTTTCGTCAGTAATTATTCCATAAGATCCTGCAAGATATGGATTTACGCTTGCAGTCCCGGAAAACTGGTTATCCTTGATAACAGTACCAGATCCCCCTTCTACGTATATTCCTACTGCATCAGCAGTAATTCCATCGTAAGCATAGAAAAAGTCAGTGCCTTCAGTGATATTTGTAAAAGTATTATTTGTTATTTCTAAAATGGAATTATTTGTATAGATACTTCTTTGCACATCATTAAAACTGCACGAGTCTATAACTGAATTTAAAAAATCTGCATTTATACCGCGATACAAGTAGTCAAATGTGCAATTATTAATTTCTGTGTTAAAATAATCTCCGCAAATTGCACCCAATCTCGGAGTATATTCATCGCCACTAAATGTTACATTATCAAAAGTTATCCCTTTGTTAAAATACGAATATACAAAGTAATTGGCAGAAGAATCGGTGCATTCAATCACACAATCTTTATAACGACTATTATTATACTGGAGAAAATAAGAACCATGATGTGCTGTTTGGCGATTGTTTCTTAAAATACTATTGGATTCTACAAATAACATACCACCTGATTTTACCCAAAAAGCAATGTCTGCTTTTTCAATAACAGAACCATTTATGACATGGACAAATCCATGTGGGTTTAAAGGACTGTACGGGTCTGTTGGCTGTGCCATGCTTTGCGTTCCATGAACTTCAATCCAACTCCATTTATTTGTACAAACATCGTATTCTTTCAGGTGTGACTGGTCAATGATCAGTTTCCCACCTTTATAGACAATGATCCCTGCGTTAGCACCAAATTCCAGTGTGCAATTGTCGAGTGTTAACATTGCATGTGGTTGTATTTCAATAAACCCATTCACTGTATAGGTACTGTCAGACCATATTTCAGTACCGCTAATATTCATGGAAGGTGGCGGGTTATAGTAAGCAGCAGGATAACTGCCGATTGTAATACTGCCTGTTTGTAAACAGTTGTTTGCATCTGTTACTGTTACACTGTATGTCCCCACATTTGTTACAGTAATATCTTCCGTGGTTTCCCCGGTTGACCAGTCATAAGTATATGGCGGAGTGCCTCCTGAAACTGATAGGTCTATATCAGTACTACCTTCACAAATATTAATGTCATCAGCAGATAAAACTATTTGCAGCATAGTATATGAAAAGTTTGAGATAATGGTATCACCTTCCTCGTTGCAAGTACCTCTCAATACAGCCATAATTTCTATACAATCTTCACATGAGTTGGCGAGTGTACTTGTTATTGCCAGTGTATCATTACCAGCCAGGCCGGTAATAGTATCTGTTTGTATTAAATATGGTGTTGTTGTGCCCCCTGTATCAGTGATACAGTAATAATCAATAAATGCACTATCTAAGGTAAGCGATGAATTATTGATTATTCCGGCCTCTATTATACCACTGGTATTACACGATGATGATATATAAGCAAGGTCAAGAAATCCCTGCAAAACAGTTGGTACAAAACCTATATTGATTGTAGTGTCCGTACCTGTTGTAAATATAGGTTTTCCGCAATAATTGTCGGCAGAGATAACAAATTCAACATCATTGTTACCAAAACCGGTATTTCCTGCTATATCAATTGTAAAGTGCATAGTGTTTGCTTCAAATCCTGATACTATATATGATGAATCAAGCAACCAGGTTAAAGTATCGGGGTATATTGAATATGGGTCTAAAGCAACAGTATCTCCGTTATAGATCACCTGCCCGCTTCCGGGAACATAAGTAAATTCCCCCAATAATGATTCAGCCATGTTAACCTGTATATTTTCCACGCTGCCTGAACCGGTGGAAGTGATTTGGAAATCGTATGTAACAGGGTCACAAATACTAATCGTATCAACAACAAGTAGTTCAACCTGATAACCGGGACTTTCAATGTTAATATATAAAACTACAGTATCCATAAAACAAACACTGTCTGCTAATAATGTATCAGGGTACTTGTAACAGTTCCAGCCATAGATCATATATAGGCTGTCTGTTTGGTCAACATTTGAACAATCATAGTCTGCAAAAATTGAAACATATGCTGAATCAACACAAGCATAATTCCAGTATGTTCCAACCCTGCCAATACCAAATAAAGGCTCACCTGCAATTGTATTTACAACAGGGACTATCGCTCCTGTATTTGTTCTGATAACAGAATCAATTACAATATTATTATTTGGTGATTCAAAATACAAAAATGTATTTTCCGCTCTGTTAGCTATCAGTCCAGCCTCCCAACAATCGTTTCCAATTGCATTAACAATTGTTTCCCATACCAGGTCATTATTTAAATAATTTTGTTCAAGTATTGAATGTGTTTCAATTTCAGCAAGCGGTTTTTTAAAATTGCTTCCAACCAGTTTTTCTGTTATAACCGTATCTCCGACTCCCGGATATGAAGACCAATATGATATTACAGAATCATTATTTGCAGGGATTACATCCGGTGTAGCATGGAAATCTTTCATTTTTAATCTTAATTCAACCCTGTACTGCTTATTTTCATCATAAGCAGTCAGTGTATTGTCGCAACTTATAAAGTCTGTAACTTCATCATAATGTGCTGACGGGAATATGGTAACTGATGTGTTTGTTATTACTGCATCTGTTGAGGGAGACAGGTCGTATGTAAACAGATTATCAACCCCCCATAAAGTAGTATGATTCGGAAATACTAAACAGTTCCAACCAGTTTGAATATTATTTGGTGACGGGTCTGTATCCATTAATTGTGCCGTTTTAATATCAATCCTGTCAATTTCCAGTTCCGGCGGGAATGTAAATGTAATTGCATCAAGTAACCAGTAGTTACGCAACTCATAAGCAAATGTATTCCACTCTAAAGGATGTTGTACACTTTGATAATTCCAGTCATTTATGATATAGTTTATTCCAACATCTGCTACGGCTGTAACTCCAATTGTACTATAACATGGATTGAAATCATTAATATCACTGTCATGACCATGACCGTAATTCATTATTTCCTGAAAATAATTGAATTTAGTCCCTATAGCCATTATTTTTCCTCTTGCACCTGTACACCAGTAATTCAGAGTATCCCTGCCCTCTGGTACGCCCATATTGGTTAAATCTATAACGGTATAATTATTTGCATCGGGTTTTTGATCAATCACTACATAATTATATCCTGTTCCCGACATATTAATAACAGCATCTATATCTTTAAGTTCGGAATACTGAACTACATATAAACTGTCTATGTAGGCCAGATCTTCAACAACAACGAACCTCACTTTTAAATCAAATATATCACCTACATTAAAACTGTCAAGGGCTGCCCCTGCGCCATAAATTTCCAAAGCATCTATGCCAATATCCAGTGCAAAAGAGGTAGAATCATGAAAAGTTAATGCAGTACCGGGAATAATAAAATTTTGAGGAATATTATCTGCATCATAAAAAATTCCTTCACCACCAATGAATTGCAGTTTATAAAGCATATCGCTTTTTAGTACTAATTGCCCGTGAATATATGGAAAGCCCATATTATTAAATAACAATACTGCTCCATCAGAGGTATTTGCAATAATGTGGCATTCCATAGTATCATCCACCATTATGTTTCCTTCATTTGCTATACTGGAATCTGCATAAGTAATCATTGGAAAAGCATCAGGATAATTATTATTGTTTGTATCTGCAATTCCAAAACTTGTTCTTGTTATATAAATTTCACTGATATTCCAACCCGGATATACACAGCCAGGGCATAAAATAAACAGATCGTCATTAACTGTAGCTAATGGTATCAGGCAATCAGGGCAATCCCTGTTTGAATTAAAGAATACCCTTTCGGTTATCATCGCCGGTGTTGGATTAGCAAAATAACAATCGGCAAGAAGCTGAAATTTTACATAAAAAAGGTTAAAGAAATCCGTAAAGTCTGTATTCGGCTCATCTACAAACCCATGATTATGCGATATATATTCCTGGTACATTGTATCCGGGATACTAAATCTTGCTGTTATAATACTACCGGCAGTAGTATCCAGTGTAACGGAATTTGATTCAATAAGGTACGGCTTAATTACAACCGTATCACTGTTGATCACAGAGCTTAAAAACAGGTTGGAATCCAATAAGCCTAATCCGGGGTCAAGTTCCAATTCAACAACCAAATCGCAACTGTCTGCATCAAATATAAAAGCATTTACCAGCGGGGTCCTTCCTAAATCCAAATTGGTGCTTGCTATCTCAAACCACGCTGATGTACTGTCATCCATAGAGCCGGTCATATTATTAAAATTCTGGATCAGGCTAAAATCATGTCTCCATGTGTTAGTAGAATATCCATTACCCTCAGGTATATTTGAGACATCCGGATAACATGGGTGGGTTAGTGTTACAGTCGGAAACCCTTCCCAATGCATGTGAGTTATATTATTAAAATAATCATTATAATCTGTTGAATCTATACAATTAATTACTTCATAGTATCTGAAGTAAAGCGTATCGCCGGGCTGCAATGAATCCAGGACTATCAACGCAGTATCCTGAACATATGTGTAGTAATTTGAATATACGAATGGAACAGGGACTGTGCATAAGGAATCTTCATAAATCCCGAAGTTATATACAGGAGTTCCTGTAATATTATTTGATCCTGCGAACTGGTTTCCTTCATAAATACTGATAATAACAGAGTCAGTTCCTGCCCCTCCTGTATTGACGATTCTCATCAGCCTTTCCAGTGAATCAGCCCAGCATGACTGGTAGCCTGTATTTAACATGGTATATTCAAGCATTGGTCTGTCATTAGGATCAAAATTAGTGCTTGTATAATAGGACAGGTCTCCACCTATATTCTGGCAGAGGTCAGTTGTGTCGCATCCATAATTTGCTTCAAAATACGTAATGTTGTTTACTCCATCGGGACATTTTACAAGCCTTACTATTTCTTTAAAAACGATTGTTTCATGATATCCTATATTGGCAACCCTGACTTTATAAATTACTGTTGAATCTGTTATTTCATAGAATAATGAATCCACTCCTGTTGTGGGTGTTTCAACAAAAACAGAGTCTATCAGGATTGCTGTTTGAGTCGAAGGTATCTGAATGGTATCCCTGAACTCTATTACACCTGAAAAAATACCTCCGGCAGAAGTATTCTGATATACAAAAGTCCGCTCAAACGAAACCCCGGTTTGTGCTAAATTATACAGTCTGTTTTGGCTCAATGAACTATTGAAGACTATTACCGGTGAGTTTATATCAAAGTCAACATTTTCAGTTTGAATACTATCAAAATCTACTGTTACAACATTAGTATAGGTTTGTGAAGAAAGATGGAAATATTCGCCACAATCTACACTTATATAATAATTTAAACTAAACCCGCTCCCGTAAATATTAAATATCTGGTATTCGGGTATTCCCGGATTAGTTGTATCAACGTAAAAGCTCGCATTAGTAATACTTGCATAATTCAATGCTTCAAAACCTGTTGGCAATTCAATAGTGATGTTTACAGTATCATTGTTAGAATTAAAATTCACGCCATTATTATTATAATCGTAGGTAAGCATTATTTTTTCACACGAGCTAAAAAATGCTTCTGTAATAATTATACAGGTATCTCCATAATTACCCCATTGTTGCAATTTTTCTGCCTTTACTAAAACCATATATTCCCTGCCATAATGAATTGGCATACTTAATTCATTTAAACTAATGGTATTTATGGGTTTAGTTATCGAATCTGAAATTCCGGTTATCAGGTCTGTTACATAAAATCTGTATTGGGTTGCAAATAGAACTGTTTCTGCGGTTAATATCTGTCCAAAAGACACATCTGATATATCACAGTCATTATCAATTAATTTAATTTCCGGTATTTGCACAGAATATGGAGGTCCACCTGGAGGGGAAGTATTGCCTCTGGTATCAGTTGCCGTGGCAACACATTTATCATAAGTATTATTTGTAAGAACAGCACTCCAGTTCCCATTACCGTCAGCAGTATCAGTCGTTAAATATTTATTCAAGTTTTCTTGCCCGGTGCTGCCAAATACTTCTATGATGTCATCTGGTTCTGATGTGCCTGATAATTCATTTGTTGTTTCATTATATTCGGTTATAACCGGGGCAATTTTGTTCTCATTGGCTCCATTTGCCAAGTATATTGCAGTTGTTTGCCCATAAATTAAATTCTGAGAGATTTTGTTTTTCTGTGAACTATTAATGGCTATTCCGGCAACATGATTATTGGCAATTGTATTATTATGTATCAGGTTACTATCAGCATCAGTTCCTACAAGAATTCCAGCATCAGAACAACCGATTGTCGGATCATTAGTCGCATCTGTTCCTAAATAATTGAAACGGATAGTTGCATTGGTGTAACCAATTTTAGGATCTCCAAGAATACGGATTGCTGTCCCTGAATATGACGGATAAATATTAATGATTTCTGTAATGACATTGTTCTCAACCAGGATATCATGCGCATGTTCAAAATATAAGCCCCTAATTAAGAAATGACGAATATGCAGCCCCCTGACAATAAAATTACTATTTGTATATGTCTGTCCCGGCGGAACTGAAACACGATAATCACTAAAATACAAACCTCTATCTATTTTATTTTGTCCGTCAAGAATTATTACAGGGGTGCCTGAATATCCGGGCTGTGAAGTCCCATCAATGGTTAAATCCTGCCACTTGATAACAGGGAGTTCATAATTTACCTGAATAATATATGGTGAGTTTCCCTGCATGCTAAATATTATCGAACTTGGGATTAAATCCTGATTTGCTTTATTGATTGCCCATGCCAAGGTTCCATACATTTCCGGATCGCACAAACTGTCAATAAAGTTATAAGGATTCTCAAACGGATCCACGTCAGTGTTTTTTATTACTACATATACTGCTGTTTGAGAATAGATGTTTTGTGTAATTACAATGAAAAGAACCAGAAAACCAAACAAATATATATTTATCTTTTTCATAGTGCTTTATTTTTTTAATTATTACCCAATGTCAAAATATTTGAAAATTGTCCGGCATTATCCTGAACTTTCAATGTAATGCAACTCATGTCATGATATTGCTGCTGTGTCAATGTCACAACAAATTTTGCTTTGTATGTAACCTGATTCACCGGATAATTGACTCCATTATACAAAATGGCATATTCTGATCCACTTGGCACAACCTGTGCTGAAAATGAAGCAACATCATTCCCGTTTTGTATTGTTCCGAAATCCACAAAAACAGTTTGCGCTATATCAACATAGTTGATCTTAAAAAAGATTTCCATTTGAACATCGGCTGTTTGTGATAAATTCTCTAAAGGTTCGACACCAAGATCCAATATTTTCACATTGGATTGTGCGAAAAGAAATCCATTTGCAAGGCATAAGAAAAGGATAAAGGTTAATTGCGTTTTCATGGAAATAATTTTAGTTTATTAATCAGAGGTTAATAGATTTATTATTTTCCAATGATACAAAATAAAATAATAAATTCCAAGTTTTTCATGTTAAATATTTTATGAATCTTTTATTATCTGTATAATATTGGCTGTAGTTTAAATTGACTGTGGAAACTTCATCAAGTTTGAATAATTTTCATCAATACATTTATAGTTCTTTCTAGCATTGGTATTCGCAACACTTAATTCAATATATTTTTCAATAAATTCAGATTGTGTAAATTTTTCTTTCATATAAAACCAATTCATATAATTCTGCAAATATTTTGAAGATACTCCTAACAATTGTTTGTCAATCCAATTTTTCATGCGACTATGCATTGAATTGACATGTTGAATATGATAGATTTTTTGTTTTACATGCTGATTTAAATTTGCTCTTAAAACATGATGTTCAATAGAGTTGTCCAAAGCAAATCCTTTATAGCTAACATGACCATCTGAACACAAAACAGTTCCATCTTCAATTTTATCACCAATGGCTTGAGTTATATTATCTTTTGTGATTCTGCCTAAGCATACAACACTAATATCTATGGTATTTTTTCTGTCAGTTGAAACAATTACAGCTACTTGCTTGTCGCCAATTCCTCTCTTTTTTACAGACTTTCCTCTTTTTCTTGCTTTACCTTCCATTTTTTTGATCCTTTTTCTGAGTGCAAAAAAAAAGTCTCATCGCTTTCTGTAATACCTTTAAATGATTCTTTTTCAATATCAGAAATAGATGAGTTTATTTTATGTCGCCAGTCAAAAGCCGTTTTTTTATTTATCTGTAATTCTACTTTTATTTTATCCAAACTAAGTCCTTGCTTCATTAACTTTAAATATGATGTCAACAAATGCTTCTTATGAATATGAGCCAACCATGTTCCTGTATATGCAGTGAAGCATTTTTTACAAGTTGAGCATTTATACTTCTGAACATTTTTGTCTTTACCGTTCTTATAATATTGAAGACTTCCACAATGAGGACATATTCCTTGTTTATTATCTAATTGCTGGACATGCCTTTCCAGTAAATTGTATTTTGATGTATCTTGTAATCCATGAAGTTCCTGTAATAAATCATTCTGTTTATCTGGGTTTAAGCTTCTGAAATATTCTTTTACAGTTTCTGTTTTCATTTCTTTTTTTACAAAGATAACAAAATATACACAGCTATTATAAACTACAGCCATAATATTTTTTAATAAGCTGGTTATCTTTGCTGTACAATTTCGTTATTTTTATTTTTCCTGTACGATTGTAAATGGAGTGCATATTTCATTTACATTCATTCTATATAGTTTTTTTTAATGTCTTTTCAATAATCTGCAATAGATTTTGGGCTGAAAAAGGCTTGGAAATATAATCATCACAACCCGATTGAAAACATTTTTCTTTTTCTTCATTCATTTTACTGTAATTTAAAGATTTATTCTCATGCTTTAAAAATACAGCTACTTTTTACTTGTACAAAATTCCTCACACTACTATATAACTGTGCACAAAGGGACTCAAAGAATTGCATCTTTTATGCATGTTTTCACCTTATAACTCACCTTACGCAAATACTTTTTTACCACAAAGATCACAAAGGTATGCACAAAGGTCTCAAAGAATTCTTTACGATCTCAGTAGTTTTATCCTGTTCTTTGTGGTTAACTTCTTTTTTTGCGTAACATCAGTTATAAAATGATTGGCTAAGGTTGGCCTTCCAATTGTTTTACTACTGTTAATATGTGTTAACATGGAAGGTATTATTATCATTTTTCGTGACAATTCGTTTATATATTCAGTATCTTTGCAACAATGAATAAATGGATCAAAAATATCATAACTATATTTACTGCACTGGTATTCCTCATTTCAGTAAATGGCGTACTTTTGATTGATCATACATGTCTTTCCTGCAATACAGAAGAAATATCAGTATATTTTTCAGATATTAACGGGCATGATTGCCATGAAAATATTGACAATCTTACTGAAAATTGTTGTTCCGGTATTCATGAAGAATGTGGAATTGGAAATTTCGATTGCTGTAAATATTATTACGAGTTGGTAAGAGTTGAAATTCCATTTTCTTTTTCAGAAACCGGAAGTATTCAATTGGTAAAAGTAATTTTATTGAATTTTGTTTTACCTGATTATATCTTGTCAGATATAAATAATTCTGTCCACAACTTATTTCAGAATTTTCAGGAACCTTTTCCTGTATTGAAGATTTCACCCGTTCATTTCTCTCACCTCCTTTTATGATTAAATTCAAAGTATAACAATCGTTATATAGTTGAAATTTAATTTTATAATTAATCGAAAGGAGACAATAATGAAATCATATATATTAATCTTATTTATTTTCCACATCTCTTTATTTACATTTTCCCAGAACAATGTAAAAGGAGAAGTCTACGGACTGGAGAATAATAAAAAAATTCCATTGTACAATGCGAGTGTTTTCTGGTTGAATACATCAACCGGCACAATAACTGGAGACAATGGAAAATTCAGTATTTCGCGGAATGAAAATTCAGATTTGCTTATTTGTAGTTATCTGGGATACAAAAGCGATACAATATTAGTAAATGAAAATCAGAGTTCTGTAAAATTTGTTCTTAAACCTACGCTTACTCTTTCTGAAGCAGAAGTAACAGAAAGATCAGAGTCTTCCTATATCTCGAAAATGGAGCCAATTCATACCCAGAAAATTGAAGGACATGAATTGAAAAAAGCGGCATGTTGCAATCTGTCTGAAAGTTTTGAAACCAATGCTTCGGTAGATGTTCATTACTCAGATGCCCTGACGGGTGCAAAACAAATTCAGCTCTTAGGCCTTGCCGGAATTTACAGTCAGATCATGACAGAAAAAGTACCACACGTCAGAGGGCTTTCTGTTCCATATGGACTGGGATATATCCCCGGATCCTGGATGGAAAGCATACAGGTATCAAAAGGAACAGCATCTGTTGAAAGCGGTTTTGAATCTATTACAGGTCAGATTAATGTTGAATATAAAAAACCTGATAGCAAAGAAGTATTTTATTTCAATGCACT
>JBDRPR010000232.1:0-3242 GCA_043826845.1 Bacteroidota bacterium | reverse complement strand
AAGCCTTACATACATATTGTTTTCATTCAGATCTTCGTATTCCTTTACATCCTTCTCCTTGTACTCAAACTTGTTGCTTACCGTATTATACCTGATATCATACCTTTGATTCAGATATTCTTCAGCAATAGTGAATTTGTTTGAGGTAATCTTTTTCCTCTCTTTGCTTTTTTCTGATTTTGATTCTTTAACCGGAAAGTCACCTTTTTTCTTTTCATTATTTTCCACTCTTTTATTGATGGATTTTACCGTAACTCCATACTGCTTTGCAATATGAAACAGAGTTTTAATGGTTATTCCTGAATTATTATTCTTCAGGCATTTTGTGTACTGTTCATTGCAAGCTTCAGAATTGTATGTGTTATTGTGCCTGCTGATATCATGAAAATAAGTCCGGCCGGATTCACCAAACTCAGATTCCAGAGAAAAGCCAATTTTTAGCCAGTCATCATAATTGCTTGTTATATCCACTTGTTTGCCATCAATCTGTTCAATCAGATTTTCAATATCGCTTTTAATACTCATTTCCTTTTTTGTTTTAAATATTTCTGATTCATTGTTCAGATAAATTTCCGGATCCCATGAAAAAAAGCAAAGACGGGTTAGGTCCTTGCCTGATGGGTCAATTTTAATGTTCAGCAGTTTTTCGTAGTATGCCTGGACTTCAAGAAATCCTTCCCTGTGTTTGGTTACAGAATTATCAGTCCTTATCAGGATTTTTAGTCCATTACCGCTGGGGCTGATAAAACAGGAGTAAGTAAAACCACATTCCACTACTTTTTTGCGGATTGTTTCAATCTCCTGAATTTTGTCAAGGTCCAGAATGATTAACCTTGAATATTCCTGCAGAAATTCAGCTTTTCTTCTACCGTCAAATCTGCCGGAAGGAGTAAAAGCCGGCAAGGACTTTTTCCTTGCCGAATACTCTTTTTCTTTTCCTTCAATTAAAAGTGCTCTGAGATCTTCCACCTGTTGTCTGAACCTTCCGTTTCTTATTTGTTCAGCTATTACGGTGAAATTTCTGTTGCCTGAGACTTTATTGAAGTTTTCAAATATGCTCATTTCGTTCATAGCATACCTCCTTATAAATTAACCACTTTCCTGTAATTCTTTTTCAGGAACTTCTCAATATCTGAAGCCTTATAATATATTTTATTACCGATTTGTGAGAAAGGGACTTTGTTTTCGTCCCGGTAGCTCTGGAGTGTTCTTTTACTAACCTTAAGAAGAAGCATTATATCCTGGTTGTCGAGCCATTTTTCGCTTAGAGGAGATTCTGCTTTTGTTTTTAATTCATTAAACTTGTCATCAATTCCCTGGATCTTATCCATTATTTGTTTAAAGGCATCTGATTCAAATGTTATTACGTTCATATTTAAAAGTTTTAAAAATTTAACAATTGCTCAGGCATGGCCGGTACCTTAAGCTTTTTTTTGTTGCAACAAAACTTTTGCAATAATATGGCAGTAAAAAAGTCCAATTTGTCCTTTTTCCAAACTATTTTTTAAAATATTATAACTGACTGATATTCTTCAAATATGCTTTTTAAAATTTTAAAAAGTCCTATAGAGTAGAAAAGGACTGTTTTTTTTTCATTTATTTGATTTTCCAATGTTTATTTTACGAAGAGAAAAACTGTCCTCTTGATTTTTCAAATGGTCCTCTTAAAAATGAAAAAAGTCCGGAGGTTTCTCGGGACTTTTAATTATTAAAATGAAAACTATATGTTAGGATTTTCCTTATTCCAAACATAAAATAATATTATTTTGTTCGCTGAAATAATGTTAAAGACTATTAATATCATTAAATCATTTACCAAAAATTGTTTGATTCCACCACCCTATTTACGATAAATAAGATATACAATAAATTCATATTGAAAAAATGTGTAATTTTAATCTTTGGAATTGTATAAGATAAGTAAAATAACAAATGAAACTATATATGCCATGATTATAAAAATGGCTAAAAACATAAAAATAGGAATAAATGAAATAGTTTATTCTATAATTATAATTGGAATTTCTGTAATTTTTATGCATGGTTGTAAAAAAAAAGATAATGTTATTCCTGTCGGACAAATTCCTACTCTATGGACTGATTCAGTAATAGATATTACACGGACTAATGCAATAAGTGGCGGTTATATAAGATCTGATGGAGGTAACGAAATAACCGCAAAAGGAGTTTGTTGGAGTATATTTCAAACACCAACAACTGAGAATCACAGAACAATAGTTGGAATTGGCCCCAGTTACTTTTCAAGCCCATTAACAGGATTAACTGCTAATACTACTTATTATGTAAGATCTTATGCTACAAATTCAATTGGTACTGGATATGGTGATCAAAAGTCATTTGTTACAGGAAAAATTCCAGTTTATGGGAGCGGGGTAACTGACATTGATGGAAATCAATATGTGACTATTATAATTAATGATCAAGAATGGATGGCAGAAAATCTAAAAGTTACTAAATACCATAATGGAAATCTAATAGGTACAACAAGCCCTCCAACACTAGAAATTTATAATGAATATGAACCCAAATATCAATGGGCATATCAAGGAGATGAGAACTATTTGGATGTATATGGGCGCTTATACACTGCATATGTAATAGTTGATAGTAGAGGAGTTTGCCCCACAGGTTGGCACGTTCCGAGCAAAGATGATTGGATACAACTCCTCGATTATTTAACTGCTAACGGACATACTGGAATAGAAGCCTGCGCCTTAAAATCTTCAATAGGATGGGAAGATTATGGTAATGGTACTGATGATTATGGTTTTAATGCTCAACCAGGTGGTTTTAGATACAGTGATGGAAGTTTTGAAGCTATTGAGCATATTGGTACATGGTGGAGTACTTCCCCTTATGGTACTAATGCCAATTGTTTATTTTCCATCTATGATTCATATTGTTATGTACATACTTCAGGCAGGCAAATGAACTTTGGGAGTTCCGTTCGTTGTATACGTGATTAATTCTTTTTGTTTACATCTTTAGCTAAATGTTTATGAATAAATATTTAAAATGATAACTGGAATTATAATATTTTTATTCATCTTCAAAATAATCCGAAATATCAACTCTTCTTTTACCTTTGGCTCTTCTTTCCTCCTTACTTTCCCTCATATATGTTTCTACTGTATCCTTGTTAATTGGTAATCCATTTTTGTCCACAAAAAACCTGTGTATTATTTCCTGTATATCCCGACTTTCAGCTTCAAGGAAATTTT
>JBDRPR010000231.1:0-3648 GCA_043826845.1 Bacteroidota bacterium | reverse complement strand
AGGATCGAAAACACGAATATAAAATGGGTTCTTGTAGTTTTCAGGGATCACGAAAAATATGGTTTGACAGAAGTCATCATCTCCCCATGATTTATCAGACTGACCACCAAAAGTTACTAAAAATGGAATATTTTCTTCCTTAGCAGGGATAGGTTGTCCCCATGAACCAGTCAAGAGTATAACAGAATGCAATATTGTTAGATATATTCTCATTATTTGTCAACAAATATAGTTCATTACATTTATTTTTATTTGATAGATATCAATTTTCTGCTAATACAACAATACTTTTATAGACACAATTGCGTTCTGTTTCCCCATAAGAATTTGTTCCAATGATACCCAATTCAATGTTATATATTCCTTCCATTTCGTATTTATATGTAACGGATTCCCCAATAGTTTTTGTTCCATCTCCCATATCCCAATAATATTTAACATCTGATATATCTTTCAATCGAACCACAGATGAATTAATATAAATTGTGTTGCCGACAATAACTGTATCGGGAACCAGAATTTCCGGTCGCTTAATCTCTTCAATAAATAGTTCATACGTTGCATCATTTTTAAATATTTCTCCTGAAATTGTGTTAATTACATTTAATTTAACGATATAAAGATCAGGTTTTGTATAGCAGTGACTGATTTTTGCTCCTCTGTATTTTGTACCGTCACCCATATCCCATTCATACTCTAAAGGGAGAGAATCAGAAAGAATTGCATTTTCTTCATAAAGGTCGTAACATAAAACTGCATATTTCAAAGAATCACATTCTGAAAAAGGAGGGTAATCAATTTTGAAAGCAAAAATATCATCAGATCCATTTTTATTTGAACAGAAATAGCCTGAGTCAGTTGATGCATCACAAATAAAACCAAAATCATCGAATGATGAATTTATATTAGTATCTAGTGCAACAGGTTTTGACCAACCTGACGCAGTTTTAACCGAATAATAGATATCAAGTCCTCCAAAACCATTTGGTTTGTCTGAACTGAAATATAATCTGCCGTTTTGATGAATGAAAGGAAACATTTCCATTCCGCTGGTATTTATATTTTTTCCAAGATTTTGAGGGGAACTCCACCCTGAAGGTGTTTTTGAGCAAACATAAATGTCTGAACCACCATACCCATTCATCATATTGGAAGTAAAATAAAGAAAATTGCCATCGGCTGAAATTGAGGGATGAGCATAATTAAACTCCTTTTTAATGAATTCCAGAGGTTGGATGTTTGTATATTTATTATCAACCAGTTCAGCCGTGAATATACCCAGATTGTTTTTCTTTCTTGCAATATCTTTTACTTTTTTAAATACTTCTTGTGAACGTGTAAAATATACAACCGAATAATTGTCAGAAAAACATAAAGGCCCCTCATTGTATATTGATGTTAATTCCTGAGAAAAAATTTCGGTTTTATATCGATTCCCTGTTGAGTCAGGAATTGATATATATATATCGGACAGATAACTTTCACCTTGTTCATCAGTGATTACAACATAATTGTTTTTTCTGTCAGAACAGAAAACGATACCATTTTTATAAAATGCAGGACCAAATTCCGAAAAATCAGTATTAAAACCAAGTGACTTTGTATTGCAAGTTTGACAATGAACAAGTTGTACAGGTAGAAAAATTAATATAAATATATAGATTAAATATATTCTCATATCCTATAGAAATCTAGCACTTACTGATTTTGAAACATATCTGAATCTATATAATAAAAAAAGTTCATGCGACCCGCTGTTAAATGCACGTAATCTGGAAACTGTAAAGTCATATGAATATGCAAAAGTGAATTGCGAATTGATATTGACTTTAATAAAAGCTATAACAGCATCACTTGTTCGGAATGAAAATCCTGCACCAAAAATATCTTTATAATCGGCTGCAGCAGTTAATTCAAGTTGTGCACCTGTTGTCATGTTCATCCGAAATAACATTGAAGGCTTAAAGCAGTATTCAGAATTAACAATGTAATTGTACCCCCCAGTCAACAAAAAGTTATATTCTTTGAAACTGTGCCTCACATTGAATTTTCCGATATTTTCATTTAGTTGATGTGAAAGAATATATGGAATGGAAAAGCCAAGGTAATAATCATCTGCGCAATAAAAAGAGCCAAAACTGAAATTAGGAATAATTGACACAGGTGTATTTTGTGAGTACACAGGATCTGCATTATTAATTACAATTGCTTCAGATAATCTTGCCTGCATCAAGGATATTCCTGCATTCAAGCCTAAAGAAAGTTTCCCATTCCACAATTTAAAACGGTATGCATAGCTTCCAAATATACCATTGTCATAACTTTTCCCAATTACATCACGATAAAACAGAAGACCGACAGCAATATTCTCCTTTTTTAATGGCGTATGAACAGAAATTGTGTTTGTTGCAGGAGAACCTTCAAATCCTACCCATTGATTTCGATAAGAAGATGAAACGGAAAGAACATTATAAGATCCTGTATATGCAGGGTTCGAGGGCAATCCATTTAGTGTGTACTGACTTAGCAATTGGGTATGTTGCGCGTATGAGTACGACAACAGAAGAAAAAATAATATAGATATAACAAACTTTATCATCTATTTATCATAACATATCCGTTATATGTTTTATCAGCAATCTCAATTATATAAAAATATGTGTCATCGGGTAATGGCTTATCATTTTGCCCCTTGCCATCCCACGTGTTATCATATTGTTCCATTTCAAAAATAAGCCTTCCCCAGCGATCAAAAACACTCACTTTGCTTTGATAGTTTTCAATTCCGGGGATTTCAAAGAAATCGTTAAAACCATCATTATTTGGCGAAAATCCTGTTGGTATTTTTAAGTCCGCAATATAAACAGAAACATCATCGCTATCTACACACATTCCATTAATTATTGTCCATTGGAAAATAGTTGTTCCAGATCCCAATTCGTAAATGTATGTTTCAGGGTTATTGATATTTTGTATCTCTGCATTTCCTGAAATAACCGACCATTCACCATATCCTTCAATGGGATAGTTTGCCTGCATGTATGTTTCAAATGTATAATCCAGATTCTGATCGGAACCTGCATCAATGTTTTCAGGTGGTCTGTAAAAAGTAACCTCTACCTGATCATCATCAAAACAAACACTATCAATATTGGTCAGCCAGGTCAATGTGTATGTTCCGTATTCGGCAACAGTAATAATTGGATTGTTAAATATTGAATCAGGACTGTAAGTAATATTATTTGTGCTTGTCCAGTATCCTGTTTCAACAGATATAACTGCATTCAACTGGCAATTCAGACCGCATACAGAAGTGTCGTTTCCTGCGTTTGCAACTGGTTGATTCAGCACTTCTATAATAATGCTGGAATCTTCATTACATATTCCGTTATCAACTAAATATGTAATTGTGTGAAAACCATTGCAGGCTATAGAAGGATTAAATGTTGAGCTGATAACTCCTGTCCCTGACCAGGTTCCACCTGAATCACCAGTAACAAGGGTGTTTAAGTCAATAGGATTATCTATTTCACAAATTCTGGTATTAATCAATTCCCATCCGGGATTCGGTTCTGCCAGTACTGTAATATTAAAAGAACATGAGTCTGAATTATTTGATGCATCAGTCACTGTGTATTTTAATGTAGT
>JBDRPR010000230.1:0-2124 GCA_043826845.1 Bacteroidota bacterium | reverse complement strand
TACAACATTTTATAATCATGTACAAACATCCGACAGTGGTTATGCATGTATTGGATATACAAATGAATTTGACCCTGATGGAGATATATTACTTGTAAAAACCGATGCTATGGGCAATATGCAATGGTATAAAAACTATGGTACAGTAGCAAAAGATTATGGATTTTGTATTGAACAGACACCTGATAATGGATTTTTAATTGGTGGACATACAGAAGGTTATGGGGGGGGGGACGGATATTTAATAAAAGTTGATAGTTTGGGCAATGAAGAATGGACAGAGCATTATGGGCATCCTTCAAATCAAGATGGTGCTATTTATGATATTACTCTTACAAAAGATGCCGGTTATGTTATTATGTATTCAAAGAATATTTATACAGTAAGTGGAACATGGAATTATTTAACAAATCATTTTATTAAACTAGATCAGTCTTATAATATAGTTTGGGATAGACTATATGGAGCAATAAGTCAATATACAGGAACTGGCTCTATAATAGAAGTAGATAATGGTGACCTTTTAGCAACTGTAACAGATGACCATATTACCGGCTTATTCAGGCTAACAGCAGATGGCGATAGTATATGGAAGCAATATTATCAATCACCTAACTCAACCGGAGATGATGCTTTATTGGCACTTAAACAAACTCAGGATGGCGGTTTTATTATGGCAGGTGTAACTTATAACCCCCAACAAATGTGGGTGGTAAAAGTAGATAGTTGTGGCTGTGATACAGTTGGTTGTTTGTGCGATAATATTTATGTTGAGGAAATTAAACACAATGAAAACAGTTTGTTGATTTATCCAAATCCTGCCAATGAAAAACTTACAATAAAGAGCTGCGGTAAAATATTGCAAATTGAGATAATTGATTATTTCGGCAGAGTAATAAAAACAGTTTCAGAAATAAAGGAACCCGAAAAAACAATAGATGTTTCTTCTTTACCAAAAGGTTTGTATCTTGTAAGAGTTTATGGAGAAGGAATTGTTAAAACGGAAAAATTTATAAAAGAGTGATTTTTATGCACTACCCTTTTTTTGCGGGGAGTTCCCTTTAGGCATTGCACTGAGTTTTTCGAAGTGGAAAAAGGGTGTGCGAGAGGAAGATAAAAACGATAAAATATGATAAATACAGTAAATATCAGCAGCGGAACAGCACAAACATTATTGGAAATGGCAGGGCTGGCAGTATTTGAACCGGAAATGTATTTGCCGGAGGATGAAAACAAATCAATGAAAATTGATAATTCTGAAGAAAATATATTAGCAACCGGAATAGATATTAATGATTGTATAGAAGTATATCCAAATCCGGCAAGTGATGAACTTTGGATTGAGTATATTATTTTTATTGATGAAACAGCTTCGGAAGTATTTGTCTATGATATTGATGGAAGATTAGTACATGTGCAAAAAGTAAGAGGAGGTTTTGGCGCTGAACAAGTTGATATATCAAAACTAAGTACAGGTAGCTATGTTTTAAAATTTGGAAAGTTTACCAAACAGTTTAGCATTGCAAAATAAATTAACATTATAGTAGTAATTCCGTATTTCTTAATACGGAATTACTTTTATTATGAATTATATTAAGTACATATTACTTTTTCTAATAGTATCTGAAGTTTGTTCTTCGCAAACAATCAGATTTAATAATACTTATACTGGAGATTTGCCTGGTTTGCGGAATATTGAAATAGTTGATGATGGATATATTGGATTAGGCTTTAATTATTATTCCGGAAAAATTCAAATATTTATTTTGAAAATAGACACATTTGGTGATACACTTTGGACAAAACATTATGGCGATACTATTTATAATTATTATCATGGTGAAAGAAATTCTTTAATAAAGAATTATGATGGAGGATATTCACTTGCAGGTTCAAGACATGATGCAACAAATAATGCATGTTTGCTTGTAAAATTCGATAATAATTTCGATACCTTATGGACAAAACTTTTTTTTAACAATCCTGATTTTACAACATTTTATAATCATGTACAAACATCCGACAGTGGTTATGCATGTATTGGATATACAAATGAATTTGACCCTGATGGAGATATATTACTTGTAAAAACCGATGCTATGGGCAATATGCAATGGTATAAAA
>JBDRPR010000229.1:0-2238 GCA_043826845.1 Bacteroidota bacterium | reverse complement strand
ATGTTGTTTTTACTGATATTGCTGATGATGATAATTTTCGAAATTCTGAAAAGGAACTGCTGTCTTATGGTATTAAAGCAAAAGGATATGTATCTGATGCTTCAGATTTTGAAAAATCACAAAAACTAATTGAAAATGTTTTAAAAGATTTTCCGGTAATTGATATTTTGGTAAACAATGCCGGAATTACACGAGATAATCTGCTTATGCGAATGACAGAAGATCAGTGGGATGCAGTAATTAATGTAAACCTGAAATCAGTTTTTAATTTGACAAAAGCTGTGATGAAAACTATGCTGTCACAAAGATCCGGCTCAATTATTAATATCAGTTCAGTAGTAGGTATTGGTGGAAATGCCGGACAGGCAAATTACTCTGCTTCAAAAGCCGGCATTATTGGTTTTACAAAATCAGTTGCCAAAGAACTAGGAACCAGAAATATCCGTTGCAATGCCATTGCTCCGGGATTTATTGAAACCGAAATGACAGCAAAGCTTCCAAAAGATGTAGTTGAAGGTTGGTACAGCAAAATACCTTTGCGACGTGGTGGAAAACCTGATGATGTTGCCAATACATGTGTTTTTCTGGGTTCTGAATTATCCTCTTATATTTCTGGTCAGGTTATAAATGTTTGCGGAGGAATGCAGACTTAATTTTTCAGAATATCAGGTATAAATAGTATTTTTGTTCCGGTCGAAATTTTAACCTCCTTTTTTTATGAGTTTCTCGATTACAACTGAATTCTCTCCCTGGTGGATTTTTATTTGTTTACTGTTTTCATTAGCAGTTGTCTATTTTCTGTATCGCGGATATAAGCTGTTTCAGGATTTAAAAAAATGGCAAAAGTATCTTCTGTTTTCACTCCGGTTTCTGTTTGTTTTTTTCCTGACATTTTTTTTATTGTCTCCATTAATCAGAAACCTCAACCGCAATATTATGCAGCCTTTGATTGTTATCGCTCAAGATAACTCCAGATCAATTAAACGTACTAAAGATTCAACTCTATATACAAGTGGATATAAGAATGATCTAAATAATCTAATATCATCTTTGGGACAGGATTACGAAGTAATGCAGCATGATTTTGGAAGCGGGATTTTCGATACAATAAGTTTTAATTTTTCAGATAATCAGACAAATATTTCTGAATTATTTGATTTGATTGAAAAAAAATATTTTAACCGGAATATAGGAGCATTAATATTATCTTCAGATGGTATCTATAATAATGGTTACAATCCTGCAGGCATAGAAAACAATTTGAAATACCCTGTTTATGCAATTGCTATGGGAGATACAAATGTCCATAAAGATATTATTTTAGCAGAAGTATTATATAATAAAATTGCTTTTTTAGGTAATAAATTCCCGATAAAGATATCTTTCGACATACAGAAACTTAAAACTGTAGAAACCGAATTACAGATTATAAAGAATAATGAAATCCTTTTCTCAAAAAAAATAAAGGCTACATCCGATAATTACTCTGAAGAAGTTTATGTTGAAATTGATGCAAATGCGGTTGGCTTGCAGTATTATAATGTGTATATTAAACCCGTTGATGGTGAGGTTAGTACTAAAAATAATATTATGAAAATTGCTGTTGATGTGATTGATGGAAAGCAAAAAATACTGATTTTAAGCAATTCACCTCATCCTGATATCGCTGCTTTAAAAAATGCAATTGCCACAAACCTCAATTTTCAAACCGACCATTTTAATATAAATGATTTTAAAGGTAAACCAGATGATTATAATTTAATTATAATGCATCAGATCCCTTCATCTGCAAATGCTGCAACCCCGATTTTTCAACAAATTTTTACAAAAAAAATACCTGTAATCTTAATTCTTGGCAGTCAGTCAGATATCAAAAAACTGAATTCGCTGAGTACAGGATTACAAATCATACAACGAAAACCATCCTATGAGGAAAGTGTTCCTGTAACGAATAAAGATTTTTCTGTTTTTACAACAGATAACTTACCTGAACTGACTGCCATTGCAACGCCTTTAATAACCCTCTTTGCAGAATATAAAATTAATCCCGGAGTTGAAGTGCTTTTTTATCAGAAAATAAGGAATATTAATACAAATAAGCCATTATTTTTATTTAATAAACTTGCAGATCATAAAATTGGAATAATTACCGGAGAAGGTATATGGAAGTGGAGACTGTATGAAAGAATGAATAATGGAAATAGTGATAATTTCGATATATTTATCAATAAAATTATA
>JBDRPR010000228.1:0-10676 GCA_043826845.1 Bacteroidota bacterium | reverse complement strand
TGGACCGGCATCGTCATTAGATGCTATTTCAGCATAACCTGCATTATATAAATGCAAATAAGTATCTTCCGAACTTGATCCTAAACTGAAATGATAAGTCTCGCCTGCATTAGCTGTAAAATTCCAGTATGGAATAGTACCAGCAGTGTAATCAGCATTTTGTGGATAACAAGTGCTTGGGCTGATAGCTCCAAGATCTGTATCACCACAACCAGGTTGTACAGCTACTACACTTCTGTATGCCAGATCACTTGAATTATTAAAAGGATTACACCAAAGCAGGCTTGTAGCAACTATATATGTTCCTGATGTAAGAGGCACCCAACTCAATGAAGCAGGTGCACCGCTACAAAAAGGACCATCATCATCATTTGATGCTTGTTCATCCCAATTTGTGTTATAGATTTGAATGTACGAATCTTCCGTATTACTGCATAAGCTAAAATCGTATGTATTACCAATAGATGCGTCAAAATAATACCAATACATATTTCCACTGGTATAGGCCTCGTTTTGCCATGTTCCTGTCAGAGATAATGTTCCGCCAGAACCAGTTCCATACTCACCACCAGTACTCCAATATTTTAAGTAACTAGAGTCATCAAATGGATTACATGTATAATGGCAAGCAGTAACATAATATGTTCCTCCTGTTGCACATGTCCAGCTTAATGACGAAGCACCACCCGGATTAAATGGACCGGCATCATCATTGGACGCTATTTCCGTATAAGTCGCATCATATAAATGCAAATAAGTATCTTCCGGACTTGACCCTAAACTGAAATGATAAGTCTGACCTGCATTAGCTGTAAAATTCCAATATGGAATAGTCCCTGCAGTGTAATCAGCATTTTGTGGGGAACAAGTGCTTGGATTGATTATTCCAAGATCTGTATCACCGCAACCCGGTTGTGCATTTACAACACTACTAAATAAAATAAATAATAAAAATGCAGTGAAAATGATCAACTTTCCTGCTGATCTTTTTTTCTCATAAAAAAGGTAATTTTTTTTCATACTTAAACAATTTTTAAATTAAAATTTAAAGGCACTAAATTATGTAATTTATTAGTGCCTGCATTCACCGTGTAAAGATAGGAAGAATTTTAAAAAAACTTTTTATTTTTTTAAAAAAATAATACATACTATCAACAATATATAATTATCCCAAATTGTCCATTTCAACATCTGTAAGCTAAGAACCGGGAATATTTTGCTAAATTAATGTAAAGCAATATCCAGAATGTCAGGTTTCTATAAGCTCAATTTTCTAATGGTGTCCATTAGAAAATGAAATGTATAAACATCAAATATTCTGACATTTAATAGCTATTGGACAATTTGGGATTATGTGCTTAAATAACAGAATACATATAGGTTATCAGGACATTATTTTCTCCAGGGTTATATTAAATAATAGGATTAAAAATTGAGAAAAATAACAAATAAAAAGATTCTTTTATTTTTTTATAAAATCTTCCGAAAAGGAAAAACTTTTTTTTCAAAGAAAAGTGTGAAACTGAATCGTATATCGTTGTCGTGTAGTTTGCTACAAATTACCAAAAGAATATACTATAATTGTTCTTCTTTGTTTTTTTCTATTGCCAGATTTAGTTTGTTTCGTATTTTATCAATAAACTTAGGTTGATATTGCAGGCAATGTTGAAAATTTTCGATAGCAGAAGCATATTCAGATTTAGTTAAATAAACCTCCCCCAAATACATATATGCAAAAGCTATATTTACATTTGACTTACTGGTTTGTTCAAAGATATATTTATCATAACGCATCAAATCATCATCCAAACTATTTTTTTTTAGCTCATTTTCAATTGTTTTAATATTTGCACTATCTTTTGCTAATAATGATATGTATCTGGCTTCTATTAATTGAGCTTTATAAAAATTTTTAAAACTAAGTTCCTCGGCAATGGATTGATTAAGATAATCAATAGACTCATTATATTTATTAAGCTTGAAGTATAACAACCCTGCTTTACGCATTGGGTATGATGGGTATGGATGGATTTTTTCTGTCATTAAATAATAACTGAGTGCATTTTCTATATCATTCTTCCGCTCATAATAATCACCAAGATATGTATAAAAGTGGTATTTACTGATAGTATCTATTTCAAGGCATTTATCGAAAACATTTTTTGCTTTATCCAACTGATTTAAATACAAATAAGCAACGCCAAGATTTGACAATGCGTCCATGTTTAATGGGTCAATTTCAAGAGCTTCTGTATAATTCTGTACAGCAATAGTATAATTATCAGTTGATTTATTTTTATACGCAGTGAACAAATATTCATTTCCTTTATCAATCCTTGTTTGAACTTCAGTTTTTCGTCCGGGTTTTGAAAGTTCAATCAGCCATTTAGGCTGCAAAAGTGTTAAAATACCAAAAATTATCAGGATGCTCCATATACCAAATAAAAATCCTCTTATGGCTTTATCATACATATAATTTGAATCCTTATTAATTTTTTTTATCATAATTTTCAAATATTATTGATTATGGATAATAAAAAGTGTCTTTTTTTCTTGTTTAGATAAACGATTATATGTTTCGCATGCCTGCTGATTTGGAAGTTTAATAATTTGATAGACTCCTTTACTAAAAGGGGAATAAACCATCTCTGTTATTTTTAAATCATTCCAGCCTTTTCCTCCCTGGTTTTTACTGCCGGTTCCAATTAATAATATATCGAAATTCATGTTTTCTATTTTTTGCTTATCTCTATATCCAAAAGTTTCTTTCTTATCAACAGTTCTAAATCCACCACTTGGGAAAATCATATAATCGAAGTACATCAAAGGTATTCCGTTATAATTAATTTGTCCTGGTTTAACATATTTAATATGAGGCGAAGAGAAATAAACACCAAACAAGATATAAGAAATAAGAATAATGAAAACACTTCTAATTACCCACCTAAGAACTGGATTTTTTCCTAAATACAATAGCATAAATAAAAACAAGAATGCTAAAAGCGTTATAAATATGACATAATTTGTATACTTTATGTCTGTAATCTGGGATGAAACAAACAAAAATATATAAGCAAATATCATTTCTAAACAAATCAATGAGAATGGATTAGTAAAGTATTCCTTTATCCTTTTTTGCCTAAACTTGAAATTTGGCAATCCCTTCCCGTCATCAATATAGAAACAAATAAAAATAATTCCTATCATGTTTCCCCAAAGATCTTTCGCTACATCAGACAAATCAAAAACACGACTGGATATGTGTATTTGAATATATTCATCGAATACAGAGATAAGCAAAGCCATATAAAATATTTTGAATAATATTTTATATAATGGTTTTGATTTTAATGAAAATCTTCTATATGCAATATATGCAAAAATACCGTAAGCAATATAATGCCAGTTGTGCTGAAGGTCATAAAAATGATGATTGAAATAATAATCAGAAGTCAGCTGACCAATTGCAAAAAAAACTACAATAATACCTAAGAAAAGAAAACGTCTTTTTGTTAGTATTTTACGTGATAAGTAAAAAAAAAGAAATAATACTAAAAGTGCTATAATTAACACATATGGTATGCGAATAAATCCAATATCAATTGATGCTCTAGATGCATCCCCGATTGCTTGTTGCAAATAATTCTGCAGCATCAGGAAAGGAGTTACAATAAGCAGCAGCGTATATAAATAATAATTAAGTATTGGGATTTTGATCTTTTTCATTATCAATTAAAATGATTCTGCAAAAATATTAATTTAATGATGAAATTATTTATTTTTTAAATCAGCACTAATATTTATTTTTATTTACTAATTATATGTGATTTTAATGCGGTAATTAGCTAATATGATGAGATTTGCATTCATTGCTAGTTGTATCTCCCCTGCCAGGTATTCAACTCTTTCATTTTTTTCACTACTTTTTCGGTAATTTCAAAATTTTTCACTCCTCCCCAATTTGGTGCAATTACTGAATTAAGCCGAGATTCACTTGTAAAACGTTCAATAATAATATCAGGAGATAATAATTCAAGAAAGCTAATACATAAAGACAGGTATTCATCAACAGTAAAAGACAAAAAATCATTGCTGTTATTTACAAAATCATCCAAGATAGCAGTGTTTTTCAATATCTGCATTTGATGTAATTTCAGAAATTTTATAGGAAACTTTGAAATTTCAATTGCATGATTCAATATATCATCTATACTTTCGCCGGGTAAGCCCAATATCAAATGAACTGTTGTATTTATCTGACTATCTGCTAGTTTATTAATTGCCGTAATAGAATCTTCCCAACTGTGTCCCCTGTTAATTCTGACCAGAGTTTTATTTAGGGTACTTTCTGCACCAATTTCAACAGTCAGATGAGTTTTCTTGTTTAGTTCTGAAAGATAATAAATAATTTCGTCTGGAAGACAATCAGGGCGGGTTGCCACTGATAATCCAATAATTCCGGGATAGGACAATGCTTCTTCAAACAAATTTTTAATTACAGAAATATTTTCATATGTATTTGAATAAGCCTGAAAATATGCAAAATATTTTTGAGCAGGATACTTTTTATTAAAAAAAGAAATTCCTTCTTCAAGTTGTTCCGTAATTCTTTTATTTGGGCTACAATAAGCTGGATTAAATGAGCTGTTGTCACAATATGTACAACCGCCGGTTCCCTTTGATCCGTCCCTGTTAGGGCAGGTGAACCCTGCATTGATAGATATTTTCTGGACTCTTTCTCCGAAAGTATCTCTAATCCAGGAAGAATAATCATTGTATAGTTTGCTACTTTTATCCATAAACAAAAAAGGCTGCCGAAGCAGCCCTTATTTTTATTTAGTAACTCTTTCGAGTCGTTTCATAATAGAGAAAATAAATATTGCTGCTAAAATACAAACGATTATAAATATTCCCCATAACATATACAATTCTATTTTTCCCCACATTAAACTACCAACAAATAAGAATTTATTACCAATGGCTGTTGCTAATAGCCAACCACCCTGCATAAGCCCCTGAAAACGAGATGGAGCAACCTTTGACACAAATGATAATCCAATAGGGCTTAAAAAGAGTTCTGCAATAGTCATAATAAGGTAAGAACTCATTAACCAGTAAGGAGAAACTCTCATGCTTTCTTCTACAGCAGCACCATCCATATCTTTTGGTGAGATCAGATTAAGCGATGCGATTAATACAATGATAAATCCAACTGCTGCGATAATCATACCTATTCCTATCTTTCTAGGGGATGAAGGTTCTTTTCCTTTTTTATTCATTAGTGCGAATATACCCATCACTAATGGTGTAAGTGCTACTATAAATAATGGATTAAACGATTGAAAAACTTCAGGTGAAATCGAATTCAAAGGAGGATAATTGCTTGCAAAATAATAACACAGATATCCAAATCCTGCAAAAGCAATTAAACCTACCATCCTAATTATTAATTTTTTATTAAAAAATAATAATGCACAGCCGGCTATAGCTGCAATTACAGATAAAATAGACCATATATTAAAGAATAAATCAGTAAAAGGACCTACAAATTGTGTGGTATAATCACGTGCAAACATAGTTAACGTAAGACCATTCTGATGGAACGACATCCAGAAAAATACAACAACAATGAAAACCAAACTTAAAGCTGTAACCCGTGGTCTTTCCTCTTTTGTTGAAATCTGAAATATCAAAGTAACAAAGCCCACAAATAAACCTACTGCCAGTCCAAGTTTATAATCAATATCGCTAACATCTGTATATCTATCGGCTATATGAAAACCTACCGCCACAACAACCATTAATCCCAATGAAATTAAAACTGCTTTTAAATTGCTACCCAAACTAATTGATGGTTTATTTTCAGTTTTAATCTCTGCTTTTGCTTCAGCAGCAATTTCCTTGCTTTTTGATGGAATTAATTTATTAAAAATAAGATAGACTACTAATGATACAATCATTGCACCTGCAGCGATCGCAAAAGCATAGTTATAACCTGTAGAAAATACATTAATATAATCAGCAGTAAAAACACCAAGGTCTGCTGCAGACTTTCCGCCATCTTGTATAATAGAAGCATCGGCTAAAGTTTGTAATTGTGTAGTATCTTTCAAAGTTCCATTAATAAATTGATGACACAATGAAGGCAAATTACTGTCTTCAAAGTATCCATTTGCTTTTAACCAATATACCTTTACACCTTTTGCGACAAATGGAGCAAAGAATGCACCGATATTAATTCCCATATAGAAGATCATAAATGCACCATCACGAAATTTTCTATATTTGTCATTATCATACATCTGGCCAACAACAGCTTGTAGGTTTCCTTTAAACAACCCATTACCTAAAGCTATAACAAATAATGCACTTATTGAAATCCACAATTCTAAGCCAGGAATAGCAATGATACAGTAGCCTGCAAACATAATTATCTGTCCCACTAATATAACTGTTTTATATTTTTTTGTCCAATCGGCTACCAAACCACCAACTAAAGCAAGTGCATAAATGGCAAAATAAAACCACGAATAGTAACTTCCGGCGGCTTCAGCATCTAATCCATAACGAGCTTGCAAAAACATAACAAGTATAGCCATCATGGTATAAAAACCGAATCGTTCCCCCATATTTGTAAAGAATGCAACCAGCAATCCTTTTGGATGTTCTTTTAACATATAATTATCTTATTAAATTAATTAAATATTTCATCGCACAAACCTACATAAATTTTCTTAAATATTTACGATCCTTCATAAAATTCATACAGGTTTCTCTATGTCAACCATGAGTATTTTTTATTACAAAGAATAAATATTGAAATCATTTTTTATTAATTTTCTTTTTTCGATATTGATAAGATACTACTTTTGTGAAAAATAATTATGCAAAATGAAATTTTTTACCTCTGCTCAGATATCAGAAATTGATAAATATACTATAATAAATGAGCCGATTTCTTCTATTGATCTGATGGAAAGGGCTGCTGTATCAATTTCCGATTGGCTGATAAACAAATTCGTTCCAGATACATTTTTCAGGATTTTTGCCGGTCCGGGAAATAATGGAGGTGATGCTTCAGCAGTTGCACGTATTCTCGCAATAAAAGGATATAAAGTTGCATTGTACATTGTTAAAACGGGTAAAAACTTATCTCCTGATGCAGAGACAAATCTGCAAAGATTCATTGATACTGTTCCAGGCAAAATGACTTATATAGAGAAAATATCAGATTTTCCGGAAATAAAGAGTGAGGATATTATTATTGATGGGTTATTCGGATCCGGACTTAACAGGACTTTAACAGGAATATCGGCAAAAATTGTTTCAAAAATAAATAAAACAGGCGCAGAAATAATATCAATAGATATACCCTCAGGACTATTTGGTGAAGATAATAAAGATAACGATCATGGATGTATTATTAAAGCAAATCAGACCCTGTCTCTTCAGTTTCCGAAATTGTCATTTTTATTTGCTGAAAATTATAATTTTGTCGGAGACTTTGAAATTTTACCGATAGGATTAAGCAAAGAAATAATCAATTTAACACCCTCCCCTTATTACTATGTTGATAAGGAAATAATTAAAAGCATATATGTAAAAAGGAAGAAATATTCTCATAAAGGTTCATACGGACATGCGCTTATTATTGCAGGAAGCAATGAAAAAACAGGAGCTGCAATATTAGCCTCTAAAGCATGTCTGAGGAGTGGGGTAGGATTACTTACCGCTCATATCCCAGTTAAATCAGGACCTGCTCTTCAATCGTTGCTACCTGAATCAATGATTAGTTTTGATAAATCAGAAGAAATTATTACTGAACTTCCTGAACTATCAAAATATTCCGCTATTGGTGTCGGACCAGGTCTTGGATTAGAAAAAGAGACAAAAAATGCTGTTAAAAAGCTGATAATAAATTCCAATGTGCCATTAGTAATTGATGCTGATGCTTTAAATATAATTTCAGAAGAAAAAAACCTATTAAATAAAGTGACTGAAAACAGTATATTAACACCACATATTAAAGAATTTAGCAGACTTTTTGGCTCATTTAATGACAGTTATGAACGAATAAATGCTCAAATAAAATATTCAATCAAACATAAAATAATTATCGTTCTTAAAGGAGCTAATACTTCAATTTCAACTCCGGATGGAAATTGCTTTTTCAATTCTACAGGCAATCCCGGAATGGCAACCGGAGGAAGTGGGGATGTGTTAACAGGAATCATATTATCTTTATTATCTCAAGGATATAAACCTGTTGAATCTGCAATATTTGGTGTATATTTGCATGGATTAGCAGGGGATATTGCCAGCAATTGTTTATCAGAAGAATCTCTGATAGCTAGTGATATAACTAATTTTTTAGGTTCAGCCTTTAAATTAATTAATAAATATGAATAAAATTATCATACTAATTACAATTGCATATTTGACAATTTCTTGTTCTGGATATAAAGTTTTACAACCCACTGAAATAAAAACTTTAAAAGACTATCCGATTGTATATTCATTACCAAAGGTTGAATTATGCATTGCGGTTGAATTACTTCAAACCAAATCTTATAAGGGGCCATTTGCAGATTATTGCAATTATTACCTCGGGATGGAACCAGAAGTTAAAAATGATGAAATACAATACAAAATAAATAATATTATAATTAGTCAAATAAATACACCTGATACTTCAAAAACATTCTGTATTATTTCAACAAAGAAAAACATTCTGAATAAAATATCACTTACTGAATACGGTTTACTTGCCGGTATCAATAACGATGTAATTTTAACAAAAAATATTCAACCCCCTACTTCTTGTGAATTTAATAATACTGAGAATGATAATGAATTTAATTTTATGTACAGTTCATATAAATCAAATTTAATTGAAATAATTGATACCACTTATAAAATAATAAAAACTGATTCAACATCAAGAAGAGTTCCTGTCTATTCAAGCAGAATTGAAGAAAAGGATATAGAGACAAAAGCTTCTGAAGCAGCTGATTTAATTAAAAAACTCCGAAAACGTAAATTTAGAATGATGACAGGAATGGATGAAGTAATTCCTTCTGATATAGCAGCTGAGAAATTAATTGATGAATTGAACAAAATGGAAAAAGAATATATCAGTTTATTTCTTGGGGAAAAAATTAATTCAAAATCTGTTATCAAGTTCCATTATACGCCTGAAAAAGAAATTGAAAAAAGTATTCTTTTCTATTTTTCAGAATTGAATGGGATAACAAACGATGAAAGTTTAGGAACTCCGTTGTATATTTTATGTTATCCTAATAATAACACTATATCTGTTGATTCTTTGTTTGCAAGACAAAGTAAGTTGAATAGAAAAGGTCTTGCCTATAATATTGCAGATATGGTGAATGTTCAAATTATTGATGATGGCAACATTTATTATAATGAAAATATACTGATACCTCAATTTGGTATTGTTTCCAGACTATCAAGGAAAGCATTAAAAGGGTCACATAGAATTATAATTTGCCCACAAACAGGCACTTTACAATTAATTGGAGATAATTAATTCTGATTTTGTTTGATATAATCTTCCCAATTCATTTTTTTATAATAATCTTCTCCAAAATATCGTATTATAAGTTTCACATTATTCTCATCGTAGTATCCGGGAATTGCCGTTATTAATGTCAAATCGTCATTAATATATATGGTTGAAGGAAATGCCAGATTTCCATTCATTAGTGTAATAGCAAACTGATGAAATGGATGAGCTTTATTTTCATTAATATATGTTGTACCATTAAATAAGACTGAATCTGTACTTGTTGCATTGAAGGAAACTGTATAAAATTTTTCATTCAAGTATTCTGATATTGTCGAATCTTCATAAACAACATCTTTCATCATTTTGGCAGTTAAGCTCCAATCTGAATAAATATATAAAAGAATTTTACGTGGTTCAGATTTCACTTTTTTCTGGGCAATATTTAGAGATGTCCATTCAGTTTTTTTTTCTGAATTTGCATAAGTTGTATCATAAAATGTTTTTATAAAATTGCTGGAAAAATTATCATATTGACAAATTCGGTTAATATTTTCAGCAAAATATATCAATATAGGTTGAATTTTTGTGGGAGTTAAGTATCCGGGTATTGCACTTAGCAAGTTTAATTTTTCATCGAGATAAACTATTGTCGGATATGCGATCCTTCCATTTACAGGAGCTAATTCAAAAGTAAACTCATGCGTCGAGTTTCTTCCGGTTTTTTCTTTATCAAAATTTGGATTCTTATAAGTTTTTCCTTTATAAATTATACTATCCTGCCCTTCGGCATTAAATTTAACTGCATAAAAATTTGCATTAACATAATTTACAATATTTTGATCGGTGAATGTATTTGTTGCCATCATTTTGCATGGACCACACCAATTTGTATAAAAATCAATAAGAATTTTTTTAGGTGTGGATTCACATAAATTAACAGCTTCTTCAATGCCCATCCAATTAATTTTGTTTAAACTATCTTTTTGTGATAAAAGAAATAATGAATTATTCAGGATTATAAAAAAGATTAATATATTCTTCATATTGTCCAATTAATTATTCTTAATAGTAAAAATTAAAACTATATTCATTTAATAAACAATTTATTAAGATTTGATATTAACATTTATAAAAACACAAATTTAAA
>JBDRPR010000227.1:0-5783 GCA_043826845.1 Bacteroidota bacterium | reverse complement strand
CTCCATTTTAAAGAAGATAATTTTAGTTACCTTTATAATTGAAGGTTTTGGGACTATATTAATATTTCAAAGTCTTGATGTAACTATAATTCAATCTGTTTATGAACGTATTTTCTTTTCTGTCTTTCATTCAATTTCAGGATTTTGTAATGCAGGTTTCTCAACTTTGCAAAATAGCTTTTATGAAACTCCATATCAGTTTAACTACGCCATACATATTATTATAGCAGTACTGATTATTTTTGGCGGATTAGGATTCCCAATAGTTTTTAATCTTTTAAAATATCTACAAGTAAAAATTAAATCTTTTTTCTTAAGCCTATTCCGTATTAAACATAATATATTTATACCATGGCTGATAAACATAAATACACGTATTGTTTTGATTACATCTCTATTATTGACTGTTTTCGGAGCACTTATGTTTTTTATATTTGAATATGATAACACTTTGTCAAATCACAACTTAATTGGAAAAATTATTACTTCTTTTTTTCAATCCGTCACAGCACGTACAGCTGGGTTTAATACTGTAGATACTTCCTCTTTAACTGCAGCTACATTATTAATTGTACTTTTTCTTATGTGGATTGGGGCTTCACCCGGTTCAACCGGTGGTGGGATTAAAACAAGTACATTAGCTCTTGCTATTCTTAACATTATAAGTATTGCAAAAGGAAAGTCACGTCTTGAGGTATTCAAACGAGAAATATCCCAAACTTCTATAAACAGAGCATTTGCAATAATGATTCTTTCAATATTTGGTATCTCAATATCAACTATCTTCATTTATATTTTTGATTCAGAGAAGGGATTGATGAATATTTTTTTTGAATGCGTGTCTGCATATGGTACTGTTGGCCTTAGCAGAGGAATTACTGCCGACTTATGTAATGCAAGCAAAATAATATTAATTTTTACAATGTTTATTGGAAGAATTAGTATGCTCACTTTATTGATTGCGTTTTTCAAAAAAGTTTCTTCGGAAAGATACCGTTATCCTTCTGATAATATTTTAATTAACTAAATTTTAGTGATTATGAAATTCTTAATAATTGGACTCGGAAATTTTGGAACTTCAATAGCAGAAAAGCTCACCCAGATGGGTCACGAGGTTATTGGTGTTGACAAGAAAATTGAAAAAATTGAGGCTATTAAAGATAAAATCGCTTATGCAATATGTTTAGACTGCAAACATCAAACTGCTGTTAAAAGTTTGCCATTAAAAGATACTGACGTAGTTATTGTATGTATAGGAGAAGATGAGGGCGCAAATTTATTGACAACCGCTTTGATGAAGAAAATGAATGTTGCAAGATTAATAAGTCGTTCAGTTTCACCAATTCATGAAACAATCTTAGAAGCAATGGACGTTTCAGAAATTGTTCGTCCTGAAGAAGAGACTGCTGAAAGATGGGCAAGAAAACTAACAACAACAGGTGTAATTGATTCCTTTGAAATAACTGATAAGTATAGTATAATGGAAATAAAAGTGCCAAAACAATTTTTAGGTAAATCTATACAAGAAATCGGGTTCAATAAAAACTTCAATGTATTAGTACTTTCAATACTGGAAAATGTGAAAGAAAGGAACCTTCTGGGAATTTTTAGGAATGTATCAAAACTTCAAATTCAAGGGATTGCTAAAGCCGATACTGTATTACATGAAAATGATATAATGGTTTTATATGGTCGTAATGACGATATTCAGAATTTGCTTAAAGATTAAAATATTGTTTAATTATTGGAGAGGTACATGCAAATGAACTCGGCGGTTACATCGGTAGCCGTTGCACAACTTTTTAAAATTAACGTGAGTTCGACCTAAGAGATACGCAATAAATTATGGAATTGCAAATATTATTCTTTTGCCCTCAAGCAGGGCAGGCTTTTCCTTTTTACTTGACAAAAAAGGAAACAAAAAAGTCAAGAACAAATAACGCTTCCACGCTCTCAGCTAAAAGCAGGGAATTCTATGCAAAGAGGACATAAACAGCTTTTCATGTATTCGTAATTCCTAATATACTTTACAATTAATATTAACTTTAGATTTTATTACTCTGTTTCTGTAATTGCTGAAGCACTTTGCAGAATTCCAACTGCTTTTAGCTTCTTTGCCATCGCATGGCCCGCTATTTGTTCGTGCCGGCGCTTTTTTATAACTAAAAAGATTCATGGAGGATGCAGCATCATTATGTTTTTGTAAGTTTTCAAGGGAAGTTCCGTTAAGGAGGGACTGGTAAGCGATGCAAAAGTCATGAACTACTAATGCTGAACAAAGTTCATAAATATCCATCATGACGACTAGCATCGCGTAGAAGGAACAACCCGTAGAAAACAAGAAAACAGAATGATGCTGCGAGTTTTTTCTTTTCGTTCTTTTCATTTTTTGCGGAAAAAAAGAAAAGAACATAACACATTAAATTGATTAAAAGCAAAATTATTATTATTACTATATCGAACTCACGTTAATTATTAGAATCTATAAAATAAAAAAGTTTTTTGGTGGCCACTAGTTTCCGCTATAGTTCTGGAAAATTTTCCTTTACCCCACCTCCTGATATCTATTAGGATCGGAACCATCCGACCTTAATAAAATAAACAGATGATATAATCAATTTATCATAGTTGATGATACTTTCTTATTGCATCCGAATAAAAGATTAATCCCCATCCGGATATTAAAATCACGTGTTGACTGTGGCCAGATTGGTGCAAGGACATTATCTGAAACAAGATAAAACTGTGCAGGGCCGGCTTTAAATATTACTCCTGCACCCATATTCATAAACGCATTGTTAATTATAGAATATGTGATAGTTGCGCTGAACCATTTTTTAATATTCCCGGTTCCTGATAATGTAATAGACGATAAATATCTCTGTTGAAATAATGCACCACGATATAAGAATCCAAAGTTATATTTTTCAAAGAGTTGATATGTCCCCCCAATGTATAATTGTGGAGTTAAAAATGAAGTGTATTTGTCAGGTTGATATTCGGGCTCAAAAATTTGAATAACCGAATCTTTCCAATTGTCAAAAACTTCTTCATTAAGTGAATCATCATCCTGTAGATAATGTGTTACCTCAAGTCCGTCAAAATAAAGTTGACCTTTAACCTTCAGGGAATTAACATTATCCTTCCATCGGATAAATCCGAGATCAATAAGGCTGGCATATAAAGTAATTTTGTCATTAAATATATAGGTTGCGCCAAGATCAATAGCAAATCCAGGATTTTTACCACTGAAAACAATTTTTTTAATTTCGGGTTTATCCATATCCATTAAAGTATCAAGTTCCATAACCATACTGTCATTCTCATAATCATAATACATATCTTTTATTCCATAAAATGGTTGACAGATATTTAATTCATAATCAACGTCAAACATGTAGTAAAAGTCGTTTGCTTCAGTATTCCATGTTATTGAATTGCTTTTTGTCCATGCGTTGATCTGCCCAAAGAGTAATTTTGGTTTTGCACCCAGAGTAAGTTTCTTATTAATTACCATTGATGCACCCAAGGCAAATTCTCTATAATATGTTGCACTAAATCCCAAACCCTGGAGATTAGCTGTTTTACCCAGAAAAGACTGTCCGTTTCCTTCAAGTCCCAAAATAATCAGATCTTTTGGAATTGAAAATTTAACATCAATTTTCTCCTGAGCGCTGAATGTAAAATAGTATTTATTTTTAAACTGGTAACCGACATTTAGCAAATTGATATGTGTTTCATCATAAATGTAGTTTACTTTTCGCAGGCGCTTTATTAATTTGTCAATATCATAATCAGGGTGTAATGGATGCATCAAAGAGTCAATACTTTCCTCGTAGTAAAAGAGATTTTTATATGAAAAACCTGTAGTTCCCATCGTTTGATGAACAGGAGGAAGAATCTGTCCTGCTACGGGTAATAAAAGCCCCCCGAAGTTCAGTTTACATTCATGTTGTAATGAAGGATTCACAAAATTTGATTGTGGAACCTTATGCATAAAAAACAGAGTGGTGTTTTGCTGAGCAATTAAACTTGTAAAAGCTCCAAACGCGATAACTATTATTATTAAGTTTCTCATGATTTTGCGCTTTTAGGATTAATCTTCAAATAAAAACTGAGCCTGCATACTTACCCGTATATCTATATTATAGTCCGAATAGAATTTGACGAGTTCGGTGGCGTGATTTGTAGTATAAACATATGCTCTGAATAAAACATATTTGACATTTTTAAGCTTGTCAATTTTTGACCGGTCAAATAAAAGTTCAGTCCTTTTATAAGTTGATTGAACAACTTTACCATTCCCGTCAAGTACTCCGGATGGAACAACCTGCTTTGTCAGAGGGGTAAATGTTGAATCCTGAACAACATAATTACTGTCAGTAAAATAGACCTGAAATTCCACCTCTCCGGGCATTCCGTTATCAACATTTATACGCAGTTTAAGATATTCAATAATATCAAGGTCTCCGTATATTGCTTCCATATCCAGTTCTGTGGTATCCTGCAAAGCAAAAAATGAAGCATTTCCCCACATGGGCAGTTCAATTTCCAGATCCATATCAATCTGACTGTCTTCAGTAATAAAGTTTTGAGATCCGGTATATCCTAAAGGATTTGTAATCGCATCAAAACCAAAATAAAGATATTTTGGTGTCTGATCAATTATTGCAGCTACTTGGCTGTTTGTTTTGTCCAGAACAAAATCAGTGGCAATAGTTTGTCCTATCTGGCTGAGAGTAGGAGAATTTACCTGTAAAGGATCGTATAACGGATTTGTCGAAAAAGCAAAAGTTTGAGTGGAATTTGTTGAAGTTGAAAAAGAAGTTAAATCTGTGAAATCCATACTGATCGGAACTCCAAACGAATTATTAATAAACACATTAAAATGAGGGTCCTCAAAATATGCTGTGCCATCAAAAACGTTATTAAATACTTCAAGATGAATTGTGTCAAGATATGATAAAGTTTCCTGACCAATATACCCGAACATTCTCTGGAAATAAATATTTGAAAAAGCAATACTTACAACAGCCTGATTAGAAGGAAGAATGGTATCGCCGGAATCATAAAGGGTCAAAGTTTGCTCGATTGGAAGTTCGTTAGTTCCGGCTGTTGATAAATCCATTGTATATCCTGCAATGTCTGAATAAAATTCACTGTGAGAAAAATTTCCAGTAGAGGTATTAATATCAATAGTTTTGGAATATGGTGTTCCGTTTTTCTTTATAGTAGGGAAAGTAACAACAAGTTGACCCGTATGTAAGTATTCAGAAGTAACAGCAATTCTTAGGTCAGCAGATTTAATTATAATACTATCAATATCCATGGTCGAATTGAAAGCAAATACAGGAGAAATATTATGTTGTACCATAGTTGTTGTCTGAGTTTGATTAAAACCCAGGCTAATAAATTCGGGGCCAAGGAATAACTCATTTGCAAAATTCTGATAAGGAATAATTATCATTTCTTTTGCTTTTGCTGAGAAAATATGTTTATGATACATTAGAAATAAAAAGCCGGTTTCATCTTCAATGAAAAGTTCCATAGTATCATAATCCTGAAGAATGTCACGGATTGTCAGATTTGCTTTTATTCCGGGAACCGCCATATTTGGACTCCATTCATAATCCTGTGAAATACGGTCGAAATCAAAGTTTTTTTTAACGCATGAAACAGTTATTAAAACGACTGTAAGAATAATGATTAATCCTGGCTGTAAGAATTTTTTCATGGCTATTTTTTTTAGAAACAAAATATTTTGAAAATCACATATAATAATT
>JBDRPR010000226.1:0-13743 GCA_043826845.1 Bacteroidota bacterium | reverse complement strand
TATTATTATTAGATTGCTTCTCTTTGTTCGCAATGACGGTAATAGTTTGACCTTGTATATTATATACCTCTATACTTTCTAATCCTTCTGCTATGATATTGATTATTCCCGTTGTTGGATTTGGGTAAATTATTGCATTATTATCAGATATTACTATTTGTTCTTCTACAAATACAATCTCATCTAAATTTCCTATAGTATTAAATGTTGTATTAGTAATGATAGGTTCATTAAAATCAAAAATTATTCCTGCCATATTTGTAATAATTGTTTCCAAAGGATTGGCAGGCATTTGATTTACTTTATATTTAATGAAACCATGACTAGCAGGCTCATTTATATTACTATCTGGCAACAAAATATTAAAGAAATTCCATTGAATAATATTACTTTCAATTCTTTCAACTGTATAAGGGTGACTACTAGCACCACTCTCAAGTGTCGTTATATCAAGAAATGAAGAAATAGTATCTATTATATAAACATTAAAAGCTGTATCGGTTCCGGTATTTTGAAAACGTATCATATATTCTAATTGCACATCAGCTTCTATATAATTATCTACAGTAATACCAGCAGGTGTAACCTGTTTGTCGTTTGGGTCATAAGAACCTGTAACAACCTGACAGAAAATTTCAATAAAATCATCTATATCATCTTGTGGTAATAAAAGTATCTGACCTGTTACAAATACACTTAAGCTATCTCCACACATTTCAACATTATCATTAGGATGACTATTGCCTGGATGTGCGGGATGTTGATCAGCTTCTAACCTTATAGTATTACCATAAGCAGGCCAACAGACTATTATGCTATCTCCTCCAGCTATCTGAAATGTGCCAGTATAGACTAAGATTGCATTCTCATATATTCTATATTCTGAACTAGTTTGCATATCACCCAAAATAGGATCACCTGTATTATAAATAGTAAAGCATGCCAGACTATCACCAGTGCAATATCCTTCAACAGCAATACTTGACTTGTCCCAAGTTGAATCTATTGCTTCACACAATGTATCTGGAAAAATATGTGCAGTTGCACACATTGTTGATCCAAGCAAACCCATATCACAATCAATATATACAACTATTGTAAAAGAACCTGATGCACCTATACCTAAAGAGTCAACTAAGAAAGTAAGTATATTACCAGATTGATTAATTAAATTACCTCCAGAGATATATGTCATATTAGGATCAAGCTCCACTTCTATTTGTGTATTCAGAGAGGGTAAAGTTCCATCATTATGGTAACTTATTGTAAAATGCGAATCAAAACATGGTCTGATAGCCCAGGTTGAAATATCTACACTATTTCTTGTACAAAAACTATTAGGGGTAACACCAAAATCGATATTATAAATCGTATCGTATTGCAGTACATTTAAAGTATATGTTGAAGGGCTACTAGGACAGCTTTGATCCCACATAGTTGATAGATTTAATAAACTAACACTATAAACACCCGAATCTATTGATAAGAAATATGTCCCATCCGAATGTGTTTCTCCATAGAACGGACCTGGCATAGCTTTAACAAGCCAATTTGATAAACCTACTTCATTTGTATCTATGGTACAATTAGTATTCATTTCATTAAATACTTTTCCTGTTATAATACTTCTTTGCATCACAGTTACATCATCAATATTAAGTCTGAACATATCTGTACAATTCCAATGCCTGAAAGCAATAAATATTTGTTGACCTGCATAAGAAGTTAAGTTAATTTCTCTTTTTAAATATACTCCATAAGCATCCATTGTTTCTGAAAATACAATATCTCCATTTAAAAAATCATTAAGGGTATTGCCTGTGGTTGATACTATAACATCATAATAATCCCATGCCCATGCCTGATCTTCAGCATATGCCCAGTAAGTAAATACAATTCCACTAGTAATTCCTGCTAGATTAATTTGGGGGGTTATTAGAAAATTATCTGGTGTAAGAGCTCCTGCTGTTGCCAGCCAAGAAGCAGAAGAAGCACATTTAGTTCCAGTATGTGCTACTAATGAGTTAGTATCCCAACAGTAAGTATCTCCATCATTATCTATAATTGACCATCCTGGTGGAGGAAATACACCACTTTCAAAAGATTCTTCATACAAAACCTGTGAATAAAGAGAAAACGTAATGATTAATAAAATAATGGAAGTAAAAAATTTTTTCATAATGATTTGTATTTAGGAAATGTAAATATAGGAAAAAATATTATTAAAACAAATTATATTGTCATTCCGAGTTTGAGAAATCTATCTTCGTCGCTACGCTTCCCCTTCGACTAGCTCAAGATATGCCTCAGAATGACAAGGAAAAATTAATCATTTATAATTAACAATTAACAATTATCTCGCCGATGACGCTGATAATTATGATTTTCGCGGATTTGCTCCTTTTACCTGAGCTGAGCCTTCCCTTCAGGGAGTGCAACAGCCTTGAGGGTGAGAAAGGGTCAGTGATGGCCACAAGAAACCAGCAACTTCCAACTTAAGGCACTTTCAACTTCTTAGTTTTTTTGTATCTTCGTGCATCATTTGAAGTATAAAACATGGAGTTTTTTGAAGCAAAAAATATCGAAAAAAAATTCGTCAACCATCTGGCATTAAACAATGTAAGTCTGAAGGTTAAAGAAGGCAGTATTTACGGATTACTCGGTCCAAACGGTGCCGGTAAAACCACACTTATAAGAATTATTAATCAGATAACTGCTCCCGATAAAGGTGAGGTTTTTATTAACGGAGAGAAAGCCCGTTCCGAACACGTTGAAATGATTGGTTATTTGCCAGAGGAAAGAGGACTTTACAAAAAAATGAAAGTCGGGGAACAAGCTCTATATCTGGCAAGATTAAAAGGTTTGTCAAGAAAAGACGCACTTAAAAAATTAAAATACTGGTTTGACAAATTTGAAATGCAGTCATGGTGGGATAAAAAAGTTGAAGAACTTTCAAAAGGCATGCAGCAAAAAATTCAGTTTGTAATTACCGTTCTGCATGAACCAAAATTATTAATTTTTGATGAACCATTTAGCGGTTTCGATCCTATAAATACTAATCTGCTGAAAAACGAGATACTCAGGTTAAGAGATGAAGGTGCAACAATTTTATTTTCAACTCACAATATGGAATCTGTAGAAGAATTATGTGACAACATTACCTTAATTAACCGTGCTGAAAATATTCTGGAAGGAAAGGTTGATGACATTAAAAAGAAATATCGCACAAAAGAATTTGAAATAAACTTTTCGGGAGATTTTAATTTACTTCAGGCTACCTTGACTACAAATTATGAATTGTCTGATCACAAAAAGGAAGGCGACAGATACTATCTGAAAGTTAAATTACTGAATGATATCACTTCTAATCAACTGCTTCAAACAGTTATGCCATGTGGAAATGTTACCTCTTTTAATGAGGTACTTCCAAGCATGAATGATGTGTTTATCAGAGTTGTTGAAGAACAAAATTTATTAATCGATTCATTAGAATAATTATTATGAGTAAAATTTCATTAGTAATTATAAGAGAATATTTAACACGGGTTAAAAAGAAATCCTTTATTATTATCTCTATCATTGGGCCGATTCTTTTTGCAGGGCTTATGATTGCTCCTGCAGCTATTGCCAATTTAGAGGATAAAGAGGAAAAACTGATTGCAGTTGTTGACGAAACCTATTTATTTAATGATAGCATTGCGCAAAGAGATCTTATTCCTGACAGTCTGATAAAAGACAGCACACACATTTTTACACACGTAATTCCTGACACTCAATATGATAAATTTGAATTTATTGAAGGGAAAACTGTTGCTGATCTTAAAAATAATTTTTCAGAATCCGGATATTACGCAGTATTGCATATTCCGTCTAATATAACCTACGGTCAGAAAGTTCAGATTTTTTCAATCAAGCAACCACCGTTGACATTGCAAATGCACATAGGCAATTCAATTGAAAAAGAGCTTGAACGACTAAAACTTCGGGCAATGGGTATTGATCAGAACATTTTAAAATCTGTAAAAACAAGCATAAGTGTTTCAACTATTAAATGGGAAGAGGGAGGTACAGAAAAGGAAACCAATCAGGAAATCGCCAGTATTGTTGGAATGATTTCCGGAGTACTAATATATATGTTTATTTTTATGTATGGATCTCAGGTAATGAGAGGTGTGATAGAAGAAAAAACCAGCAGAATTGTCGAGGTAATTGTATCATCGGTTCGACCTTTCCAATTGATGATGGGAAAAATTATCGGTATTGCTATGGTTAGCCTGACTCAGATTATATTATGGATTATATTCACATTTATTATTGTTACTGCTTCTTATTCAATATTTTTTAATGAAAAAATATCAACAGAACAGTTACAGCCACAGAACATAATGGAAAATCAGATGGTAGGAAATCAAATGGCTGACGTAAGCAATGCAGAACTGGAATCAATTATCAATGAAACCTGGACATCAATTGGTAATATTGATTTTGCAGTTATGATTCTTGCTTTTGTATTTTTCTTTATAGGTGGTTATTTATTGTACGCTTCGCTTTTCGCTGCTGTTGGTTCTGCCGTTGATAATGAAGCGGACACTCAGCAATTTATGCTACCTATAACTGTTCCGTTGATACTTGCATTTATTATGATGTACAGTATAATAAATAATCCTGAAGGACCAATTGCTTTCTGGGGATCAATGATTCCATTTACTTCGCCAATTGTAATGATGGCAAGAATACCATTTGGAGTGCCATACTGGCAGGTTGGTGTTTCTGCCGGATTGCTTATCATTACATTTATTGGAACTACATGGCTGGCTGGTAAAATATACAGAACCGGAATCCTTATGTATGGTAAAAAAATAAGCTATAAAGAATTATGGAAATGGTTAAAATATAAAAGTTAAACCTGGATTCATGAAATTTGGCATTATAGATTTAGGTACCAATACTTTTAATCTTTTAATAGTTGAACAAACTGATAAAGGATTTAAAAAACTTACTAAGAAAAAAGGTCCGGTAAAACTTGGGCAGGATGGAATAAATAATGGAATTATTACTTCCAATGCTCAAAGACGTGGAATTCAAATATTATCAGCGCATCTCGAAACAATAAGGAAATTTGAAGTTGATAAATTTTATGCATTTGCAACTTCAGCAATTCGCACTGCTATAAATGGTATTGAATATACGCAAAAAATTAAAAATGAATTAAATCTGGACATTCAGATAATATCAGGAGACAAAGAGGCAGAACTTATCTATTATGGAGTTTCACAAGCAGTAAACATTTCTGATAAACCTGTTTTAATTATAGATATTGGTGGAGGTAGTGTCGAATTTATAATATGTAATAATGAAGGATTATTATGGAAAAACAGTTTTAAACTCGGAATTGCCCGCTTACTGGAAAAATTTTGTCCTTCAAACCCAGTGAAATCTCAGGAAATAACAATTATTGAAGAATATATTCATGAAAATCTACAACCTTTATTTCAGGAATTACGCAAATATAATGTTAAAACCCTTATAGGTTCTTCCGGTTCATTTGATAATTTTGCCAGAATGATTTCATATAAATCTGAAAAAGTAATTGATGTAGAAAATAGAATCTCAAAAAACATTAAATTGGAAGATTTTATTTCATTGCATCAAACACTTGTACAATCAACAATTGACGAAAGAATGAAGATGAAAGGACTTGAATTAATGCGCGTTGAAATGATTGTGCTTGCAAGCATCATTGTAAATTATATAATTAAAAAGATTGAAATCAGGGAACTGATTCAATCTGAATATGCGTTAAAAGAAGGTGCTGCTTATCTTATTATTAATAATAAACTTAACATTTTATGCGAATAATCTATTTTGTGCTGTTTACGATCACTATGATGTTTTTATTCAGTTGTAAAGAAAAAACCGGATTTCAGATTATTGATTTTAATCCAATAAATAATTATCAGGAGCAAAATGATGACATAAAAATTATTAATCTTGATTATACATATGCTATCGATAGTGGTTTCGTGATACCATCGCAGACTCAAACGGCTGACGGCATGTTCCATTTTTCATTTAAAATTGCAAATTATTCAGGATTATCGAAAAAGTTTTATTATAAAATATATTATCAGAATGAATCATATAAATTTCCTGAAAATCAAGATAGCCTGGAACACCAATTTGCTTATGAGAACTTTTATGGATCATGGGAAAATACTGCAATCGGATTTAAAGAAACTCCAAAAATTGAAAACGACAATGAATTTACAATAAATGACGAATTCAGGATTGTTGGAAATCCAAGAAACGAAGTTCAGTTTATTTGTGCAGATTCGCTGGATATTCCTCTGGATCCATCCGAAATTAATGATTACAAAGAACTGATTAAAAATGACCCTGCATGGTATTCTATAATCGTTAAAAAGGCAAGTGACGGCAAAGTAAGCCCGGAAACTCAGTTGGATATGGATGCAGTTTATATGACTAAAGAATACCGGAAGAAAAATATTTACAATCACAGAGCAATGAGAAATCCCAGAACCGGAAATTATAGTTTTCTATTGGTTATTACTGATGAACAAGGATATAATAGCATACCAGATTACATTAAAGATATTTCAAAAACTAACAATAATGCTTTTTCAAATCCCTATTTCTATTACCTTTATGGTAAAGGGATAAATCAAAATAATATACAAACAAAACTGATTAATAATGCATTAAAAGTTCAGGCAAAACCTGTTGGGCAAAAAGGTATTTACGTAGAATACAAATATGAAGAAGTGGATACTTCTTCATTTTCATGTGATTGCAATAATTCATTTTATCTATATAAAAATGCACATTTTAGTCAGTTTTTTCATCATGTTGATACAAACATTAAAATGTACAATATTCCTGTTTTGAAAGATATTCTGAATTCGGATTATTCGATTGATGATTACAATAAAAATTCAAAGCAATATGATGAAAAACGATTAGCAACCAATTTAATGAGAACAAATCAACCCTGTAAAACCGCATGGTTTGATTCCTCTGAAAATTGTATTAAAATTATTAATCCTGCAGCAAGTCCAGATCATCTTAGAAAAGAAAATGTCGGGATAATTACCAGACATGGTTTTACGTATGGGAAATTCAGAGCAAAAGTGAAACTCCCCGAGTTGATTAATAATAATGGTGTATGGAATGGACTTACAAATGCATTATGGTTGATCTATCAGGATAAACAATATAACGACAGAAGAACCTGTGATAAAAAAGGATACATATCAAAAAACCAACATGGATCAGATGCTGAAAGAACAACAAAAACACTATATTCTGAAATTGACTTTGAAATAGTAAAAGAAAGTATTTACTGGCCTAAGACATCCTATCCAAAAAACAGAAATATTCCGTCATCAGGACAAGAAGACCCAATGGATATTATAGTAACCTGTACAAATTGGGATTTAGCCTGCCCTAAACCATTAAAATTTGATGTCGGTGTACATAAAATTAGTTACGATAAAAAGGAATTTATTCTTCACCGATGGAACCATTGGTATCAGGCTCTTACGTTGAAAACGGCGGAAAATGATGACGAAATATTTGGTTCAGAATTCTATTATTTCGAAATTGAATGGAAACCTGAAGAAATTATATGGAGAATAGGTCCAAATCCAAATGAAATGAGAGTAGTTGGCTATATGAATTCCGAATACACCAGCATTCCAAATAATCAGATGGTTTTTGTTATTACACAGGAATATCATTTATCTGATTGGTGGCCAATGGCACCTTATAAGCAGGAAAACATACCGTTTCCTTCGAAAGATATTGAAGGAAAAATCTATGAATTGGTAATTGAATAATTATTTTCTCAGTATTCTGAATTAAATATTTTTTTAAGTATCTTTATTCAAAATTATTGAATATGAAATGCTTAATAGGTATTTGGTTGTTTATCACAGGTATATGCTCAGTATTTGGTCAAAACAAAGATGTTAATTCAAACAAAAATCCTTATCAGAATACTGAAAATCTCAAAACACTTACTCTGCAGGACTCTCTATATTTCAATTCTTTGCCAAAATTTGAATTATATGAAGGATTCAGAAACAGGAGTTTGCCTTATATGATTGATAATTCAGTTCACTCATGGTTCAGACCTGTATATAATCAATATGTTTATGAATGTGGTCAGGCCAGTTCAATCGGAATGTGTTTTTCTTATGAGGTTAATTATGAAAGAAATGTCCCCGGTAATATTGCTCAAAATCAATATGTTCCTCACTTTGCATATAATTTTCAGAATGGTGCAATTGGTTATGGTGTGAGCTACATGCATACTTTTGAAGTATTAAAGCATTGTGGAGTTCCCAATTCTGTTGATTATGGAGGTATGTATCACGATAACTTTTACTGGATGTCAGGATATAATAAATATTATAATGCAATGCATAACAGAATTATAAGTGCATATACCATTGATGTCAGCGATGAAGAAGGATTAGATATTTTAAAACAATGGATATACGACCATGCAAATAATTCCTCCGCAGGCGGTTTGGCTGTTTTTTATGCTCAATCTCCATGGGGAATGCCAACTCTCCCTGCCGGAACTGAAGAAGCCGGAAAATATGTGCATTATTACTGGGGAACCGCAGTCAATCATGCAATGACAATCGTCGGGTTTAATGATTCTATAAGATATGACTACAATGGAGACGGACAGTACACAAAAAATATTGATATAAATAATGATGGCATTGTTAACATGAAAGACTGGGAAATCGGTGGATTAAAATTTTGTAACACATACGGAGGCGGGCCTTCGTGGGGAAACGGAGGTTTTTGCTATATGATGTACAAATCTCTGGCTGAAGACAAAGACCATGGAGGTATATGGAATCATGCTGTACATGTTATGAGAGCTAAACCAAATTGTGAACCACAGCTTGCTGTTAAAATTCTGTTGAAACATACAGCAAGAAACAGATTAAAGATTTCTGTTGGTGCAGCTATTGATACCGCCGCAACTTCCCCTGAATTTACTATCGACTTTCCGATATTCAACTATCAGGGCGGGCTTCTCTTTATGCTAGGTGATACTACTGAAGCTTCCAAAACAATCGAATTCGGCCTTGATGTGACTCAATTGCTTAATTATTTAAATAACAATGATTTTGGTAAAATATTTTTGATGATAGATGAGGATGATATGGGGAATGCATTCCCGGGAGAAATCATCAGCTATTCTCTCATGGATTATACGACCGGCTCATTGGTTGAAACAACATACCCCTACCCAAACGTAAATATAGTGAATAGCTCACATACCTGTTTGAAAATTACTAAAAATTTCTCACACGACATAGTAAGTATTATTCCAAATACTCTTCCAATTGCAACTGTCTATCAGGATTATAATTTTCAAATGCTTGCGACCGGTGGCGAATCTCCATATTCATGGGATATTGCCATTGAGTATCCTATTAGCCAGATAACCGGAAATTTTCCTACTGGAATAAGTAATTCACTAACAATAGGTTCAAACAATTTCGCTTATATTAATATCCCTTTCCCTTTTCCGTTTTACGATCAAATATATAACAGGTTAGCTGTTCATGATTGGGGAGCATTATTTGTTATCGGCGGACTATGTCCATGGGCTTATTATCACGAAACAAGTGACTTGCTATATTATCAGAATAAAGTGATTTCCCCTATGTTTGCCGAACTATTATCTTATTCATCTACCGGTGACGGTATTTTTTATTCTGGAAATCAAGACAGTCTTGTAATATTATGGGATGCTACATATACAAGTTATGATATTAAATTTGCCGTTACCATATATCCTGATGGAAATATTAAATATCGGTACGGTAGTATGCCATCAGTTATCCTGAATCAAATCATTGGTATTTCTGAAGGAGATGTGCTGAATTATCAACGCTTTACTGAAAATCTTACGACATTATCAAATAATACATATTTATTTGAATATCCTGGTTACCCAAAAGGATTGGTTCTTTCGACTGACGGTTTACTTCACGGTGCACTTAATGAACCTTATAATAATGCTCCTCTGAAATTTATTGTCAAAGATCAGAATAATATTACTGAAAGTAAAACACTATATATTTCAACCGATGGAGTAATAATAAACTATAATGTAAATGCAGGTAGTAATGGGATAATAGATTATGGTGAAACGGTAAGTCTTGATATAATTCTTGCAAACACATATCCTACAGATGTTGATAATGCGTCTATGTCACTTTCAACATTAAATCCCTCAATCACTATGATAGATGGTTCTGAATCCATCGGGACTGTTCTAGCATATTCTCAGGATACTTTTTACAACGCATTTTCATTTACTGTTTCTGAAAACATTCCCGACAATTTCAATTTTGATTTATCATGTAATATAACTTCTGTGGGAAGTAACTGGCAGAGAGATTTTACCCTGACCGCCAGAGCCCCAAATATTCGAATTGAAAGTGTTTTTGTTGCTGATGGTAATAACAATCGTCTGGATCCTGGAGAAATTGCAGATATAATTGTGGGTTATAAAAATCTTGGCGGATCTGATGCTTACAATGTAAATTTCAGTTTTTCAACCGTTGATACAAATATTATTATCTCAGGAACTCCTTTACCTTCGGCATTATTTCAAATTGATTCAGTTAAAACAGTGATTTTTACAGCAACTGTTCATCCTAACGCAGCATCGGGAAATGTGGTTGCAGTAATAAGTGACATTCAGGCTGATCTGAATTATTCTGTTCAGGAGAATTTGTATCTGGGTATTGGAATGATACTTGAAGATTTTGAAACAGGAAATCTTGCACATTTTTCGTGGTTGACAAATGGAAGCGCTTCATGGTTTATTGACACAACTGAAGTTTATGAAAATACATATTCTGCCAGATCCGGAGTAATTACTCATAATCAATCTTCTTCATTGAAACTTGCAGTCGAATTTTTAAATGCCGGATACCTTCGTTTTTATAAAAAAGTTTCATGTGAAGATGGTCCTTATCAGGATTACGATTATCTGACTTTTTGGGTGGACGATAACGAAAAAGTCCGATGGGATGGTGTAATTGACTGGTCTCTTGATTCTTTCTATATTACTCAGGGGGTTCATCTGCTGGAATGGAGATATGTAAAAGATTATAGCGTTAATTCAGGTTCGGACTGTGCATGGGTTGATTTTATTACTTTTCCGGAAATTTTTGACACTTTACCAAAGCTACAACTTTTTCCAGACTCTATTTTAAAATATATGCTTGTTAACGTAATTGATACCGACACTGTAGTAATAAGCAATATTGGTGGTGGAGTTGTTGATTATAATATTGCAGTGAACTATTTCCCCGGAAGTATTATTTATCCCATCCAGAAAAGCATTTCAGGATCATATATTGAATGTGATCAGAATTATATAACTACAGGAGTTCCTGTTGTCCTTAGCTTTGAGGTATTCAATGGCAGTACTGACAGTGAATGGTTAAAAGATATTTTTATAAATTTCCCGACAGGTGTCTATCTGGATTCTGCAACAAATTTTACTGGTGGATCGGGAGGAGCAATGGTTTATGACGGAACTACCGGTGAGGACATTACAGTAAACTGGCATGGAGAAGATGGCAGTGGCTGGGGAAATATACATGGTGGAGAATATGCTTATGCCACTATATATCTGACCGTTGATACATCTATAATAAATGATATAATTATTGCATATACTCTAATGGGTGATATATACGGAGCCACACCACACACTATTGTAAGTTCGTTTATAATTACGAATCTTGGCCCACAACAAACCTGGGTTAGCCTGCTTGATAATATAAACTCCGTTATTATGAGTCAGTCTAATGAAATGCTTTTAATTTTTAACACTAATGGACTTCAACCAGGGACTTATGACTGTGAACTGGTGGTGCAGAATTCTATGAGTAATCAAATTTTGCTGCCGATAACTTTAATTGTAGAATTAGTAAGCAATATTTCGGTAGTTGAGCAACCATCAATTGCTGTCTTTCCTAATCCTTTTTATGACAATATATTTTTAAATGTTTATATCCCTGAACCCAGCTATGTTACCATTGAAATATATGATCAACTTGGTAGAAAAGTACACTCGCTTATTAATGATAAATATTTGAAAAAAGGAAATCACACATTTGACTGGAAAGGTATAAATGACAATATGGATAAAATACAATCTGGTGTTTATTATTACAAATTTACATCCGGAAAATATATAAAATCAGGTAAAATTATTTTTGTGGATTATTGACATTAAATTAATTTCGTGCAATTATTATAACTCCTTTGAATTCTTTTCGTAAAAGTTTTAGGTAGTAAAATCTTAAAAAATGACAAAAATATTAGTTATTGATGATGAAAGAAGTATTCGAAATACTTTAAAGGAAATTCTGGAATATGAAAACTTTGAAGTTGATCTTGCTGAAGACGGGGTTCAAGGCCTTGAACTTGTTGAAAAGAAAGAATACGATATTGTTCTTTGTGATATAAAAATGCCGAAAATGGATGGACTCGAAGTGTTAACGAAAATTATTGAACTGGAAATTTTTGTTCCGGTTGTAATGATTTCAGGACATGGAAATATTGAAACTGCTGTTGAAGCATTAAAAATCGGTGCTTTTGATTATATAGAAAAACCACTGGATTTGAATCGCATTTTAACTACTATCCGAAATGCAATAGATAAATCAAAACTGGTTTCAGAAACCAGAGTGCTGAAGAAAAAAGTGAGCAAGAGATATCAAATGATCGGTGAATCAAAAGCAATCATTAAAATCAAACAAATGATTGATAAAGTTGCTCCTACTGAAGCCCGGATTCTGATCACAGGAGAAAATGGCACAGGTAAGGAAGTAGTTGCCAGATGGATATATGAAAAAAGCAATAGATCGGAAGGCTCCTTCGTAGAAGTAAATTGTGCCGCCATTCCATCTGAACTCATTGAAAGTGAAATGTTCGGACATGAAAAAGGATCTTTTACATCCGCAATAAAACAGCGAAAAGGAAAATTTGAACAGGCTGACGGAGGTACAATTTTTCTTGATGAAATTGGAGATATGAGTCTTTCTGCTCAGGCAAAAGTTTTAAGGGTTTTACAGGAAAATAAAATTTCACGGGTAGGAAGCGATAAAGATATACATGTCGATGTAAGAGTCATTGCTGCTACAAATAAAGATCTGAAAGTTGAAATTGAAGAAAAAAGATTCCGCGAAGATTTGTATCATCGACTTAGCGTTATTTTAATAAATGTCCCATCACTGGATGAAAGAAAAGAAGATATCCCATTATTATCTGAATATTTTATCAAACAGGTATGTGAGGAATATGGTGAACCTGTCAAAAAAATTGCTCCGGATGCTGTAAAGAAACTTCAGTCATTTAACTGGAGAGGTAATATAAGGGAATTCCGAAATGTGATCGAACGACTTATTATTTTATCCGGCAAAGAAATATCAAAAGAAGATGTTGATGCTTTTGTGAATCCGATCGGAAAATAATTTTGCCTTCTTTAGTATTCCTACTCTGCATACGTTTGGTCCCGAAAGTTTTCGGGACGCTGGACAACAGAGGTTATTTTACTCATTTGAAGGTGTTTTGAAACCAATTTTTTTACGTTTAGCATGATCTGATTGCTGTTGCTTGGATTCTTCAAACTATTTCAGGTATTCAAAAATAAGCATTATTTTTTTGTCC
>JBDRPR010000225.1:0-12939 GCA_043826845.1 Bacteroidota bacterium | reverse complement strand
ATAAAAAATTAAATCATGAAAAAGTCATATTATTTAATTATCGTTTGTTTGCTGGGTATCTTCTTTTTAAACAGCTGTTATTTTACTCAGTCATTATCAGATTCAATATATGAGCAAAACAGAAAGAAAACGAATAAACATAGGCCTAAGCTCAAATACAAAGAATTTACTCCTGATTATAAAAAAGCATATCTCTCAAATGATTATTTAATGATTTATTCCAGTAATGGAGGCTATACTCATAAACCAGACAGACAGGTAGTATATAAGTATAAACTTGAAAATCTAAATGATACCATATTTGATAATAGCACCTTGACAAATGATACTGAAAATTCTAAGGTTATATTCAAATATGATCACGTGAAGATATGTCAGGATGATTCTGTAAAAAACAGCGAAAATACAAGCGATGTCAGAAAATTATCAAAGACATTTGATGAAATGGAATATAACGCCAAAAGAAAAACTTTATTTATTACAGAAGGTAATTTGCATTTAGTAGTAAAAGATTCTGTGAATATCATATACTTAAAGAATCATTATAAGTATTATCGCAGAAAAGGAAATAGAGATAAGACTTATAAAGATTATTCATATTCTCCGGATTTTATTATCAATTCATATCATTTAAATGAAAAAACAGACTACCTTTTCACTGAGCTTGACACAATACCTGTATTGAAACAAAACCTGGCACGTTACTTCAGCTATTTTTACTATTATTATGATGGATACTCTTCCTACAAATATTTAGGGAAAAACAGTAAAAAATTACTGCTTGATACTGTTAGTTATTATCTGAACCAACCTGAATATAAAAATGGTTTTATTGCAGACCTATATGGTTATGGAGCATATTGGGCATATTGCAGATATGATCAATCAAATAAAAATATTCTTCTGATCAATCGATTTGAATTACCTCAGGTTAAAAATTATAAAGAACCTTTTATTTATCAAATAAAAAATGGAGTTTATAATATTGTGACATGGAACTATTGGAGTTTGCTTTATGTAATAACTGTTCCATTAGATATAATTACTTATCCAATTCAATTTTACATGGTCATATCTGACCCTCATTTTTCTTTGGGGTATTAAATGTTATGTACACTGGAGGTTTTATTGTAATACAATTCAGTACTGATGTGCACCTCATTTTCCGGAAAAACACACACATTGATTTATTTTGACGATATTTAATTTATTCTTACTTTTGATAAAATTCAATATGAGTCGCAAGGAGATTGAAAATATTATTCTGGATTATCTTAAAGCCTTTGGCATTAAAAGGTTAGGAATATTTGGATCATTTGCCAGAAATGAACAAAATTCTGACAGTGATATTGATTTGTTAGTAAAATTCAAGGTCACTCCTTCACTTTTACAATTAATAAAAATTGAAAATGATTTGAGTAAAAAATTGGGCTTTAAAGTTGACTTAATTACAGAAGGCTCTATTAAAAACAAAAGAATTAAAACCCAAATTAAAAAAGATATTAAAGTAATTTACAGTGCATAAAAATGACCTTGTATATATTGACCACATTATAAATTGTATAAAGAAAATCCGTAAATTTATAAAAGGTATTGACAAAAATGAGTTTGCAAAAAACGAATTAGTACAAGACGATGCTTAATAGTTTTTTAAGGCCGGAAATTTGACCAAACATTATTTTTTAATCTTTTTAATGTTTGTGAAATAAAAAATCGTACTTTTGAGGTCTGAATTCGAATAAACATTAAAAACAAGATTAATTAATGCGCAAAATACTTTATACAATTAATCCTGACAGAAATATTCCATGGAATGATCTTCCATTATTACCCATCAGAAAGGAACTCTACCAAACAACAGAAATACTGGAGAAGCTTGGAGATGCAAAAGCAGCTTTAGCAAGACTTAACGGTCGCAGTATGATAATTCCAAATCAAGGGCTTTTAATTAATACAATCAGCTTGCAGGAAGCAAAGATTTCCAGTGCGATTGAAAATATATTCACTACTGATGATGAGCTATATAAAGCATATAGCGATAAATACGATGGAACTACAGGAGCGTCTAAAGAAGTATTAAAATATCGGGAAGCACTTTGGTCAGGTTACAAATATCTGCAAAAAACAGGGCAATTTGATAAAGAATACTTTATTCAAATATATAGGGAAATAAAGCAAACTACCGATGGAATCCGCCCTGATTTTCTTAACACAACTATTAAGCAAGGAGGCACAGGACAAAGTGCAGGCAAGGTCATTTATACTCCCCCTATAGGTGTCAATGTAATCAATGATAAGCTGGACAATCTTGTAAACTTTCTGAATGATGATGTACAATATAGAATTGATCATTTACTAAAAATGGCCATTGCACACTTTCAGTTTGAAGCTATTCACCCGTTTCGTGATGGAAATGGAAGATCAGGACGCGTGTTTAATATTCATTATCTGACAAATAAAGGATTGTTGGATGTTCCGATATTGTTCATGAGCAGGTACATTCTTGATAATAAAGATGATTATTACTCAGGGTTAATGGGAGTCTCTCAAAGAGGTAACTGGAAGGAATGGATATTATATATGATGAGAGCAATTGAAAATACATCAAATATTACTTTCAATAAGATTAATGAAATTGTTTCAGTAAAAGATTCAATACTGGAATTTGTAAAGAAAGATCCACGAAAATTCCGAAATCCTGAACGGCTTATAGAGTTCTTGTTTACACAACCTTTTACTAAGGTAAAACATTTTGTTGATGCTGGGATATACGCTGAAAATACTGCACGGGATTACCTAAATAAGTTATGTGACCTGCAGGTTTTAGAGAAAAAAGAAATCGAAGGTCATCACTATTATCTGAATATTGAATTATTTCGGATTCTTTCGGAGTAATTATTCTTTGCTCTTTGTGTTTACTCAAATCTCAACATTTATTCCGATGTTTTCATCAATGAGGCCTCACTGTTCGATGAATTGGAGAAACCGTCTAAAAAAATCAGTCTAAAAAATTCAGCATAACTCCCCGATCTTAAAGACCAGCTAAAGATTATTAAGGGTTGATAAACTTTAAATGTTTAAGGTTAAACTTGAGGAGTTTAAAATAAAGCAACAGATTATTGTATTATTTCAATTTAAGTAGTACTTTTATTTTTCAGTACTTTTTCAAACTGGCAGTTAAACTAAATAGCAACACAGTAACAATAAAAATTCAGGTATATGAAACACCTTATTTTACTTTCAGCAACACTATTATTTGTATTATTTGTTAATGCACAAATAGTAAACATACCCGATGCTAATTTTAAGTATGCATTAGTAAACCATATTCCTGTTATTGATACAAACGGAGATGGAGAAATACAAGTAAGCGAAGCTCTTGCTTTTTCTGATACAATCGATGTTGGAGACTACAATATTTCTGACCTGACTGGGATTGAGACGTTTATTGTTATTACTGGACTGTATTGTTGGAATAATCAATTAACAACCTTGGATGTAAGCAATAATACAGCCCTAAACGTATTACGGTGCGATGAAAATCAATTAACAGCATTAGATGTAAACAATAATACTGCTCTTACTGAGCTAGGTTGTGGGTTAAATCTATTAACCATTTTAGATATAAGCAATAATACTGCTCTTAAAATATTATGGTGCAATGGTAATCAATTAAGTTCTATAGATGTAAGCAACAATGTTTCTCTTAATGATTTTCAATGTTCATATAATCCGTTAAATACTTTAAATGTAAGTAATAACACTGCTCTTGTTCAATTGAATTGTGATGAAAATCAATTAACAACATTAGATATAAGCAATAATACGGCTTTAACTAATTTGAGTTGCATTGATAATCAACTAAACTCTATAGATGTAAGCAACAATACTGCTCTTGAAGGATTAAATTGTGGTGGGAATCAATTTACAAGTATAAATCTAAGCAACAATATTTCACTCAGTATATTTGGTTGTTCATATAGTCAATTAACCACATTAGATTTAAGTAATAATACTGCTCTATATTATTTAGGTTGTTATAATACTCAGTTGTACACTTTGGATTTAAGCAACAATCCCGCTCTTCATGAAATACACCTGTATTCTAATCATCAATTAAGTAGCTTAAATGTAAAAAATGGGACAAATAGTACTAGCGTTGCTTTATTTGCAGCAACTGATAATCCAAATTTATATTGTATAGAAGTAGATGATTCTACTTGGTCAACAGCTAATTGGACTATTGTAGACCCTCAATCTTATTTTAGTGAAGATTGTAATTATGTAACTGTCCCTGATGAATTACAAACATCAGAACTAAAGATTTCTCCCAATCCATTTACAGTAAGCACTACAATCAAGTTCAATAATCCTGATAATAACTCTTATGTCCTGACATTAACAGATGCATCAGGAAGAACTATAAGAAAAGTTGAAGATGTCACCGAAGATGAGTTTATACTGGATAGGAAAAACCTGAAGCACGGAGTTTATTTCATGGCATTAAAGGGGGGAAATAGTATATTCAGAGGCAAGATTTTGGTTGAATAATACACAGTAGCTTTTTTAATTCTCATTTCATAAATAGTTCAATCCTTCTTCAATCATATTTCCTGATGATTCTTAAAGCATTTTAACCAAGTTTAAATATATTTCTCCTGCTGTAAAATATTTTTCCACCCTCTCTCAGCAATACAATTATTTTTCTGTATAAATGACCGGGGGGTACCACTAATTTAAAAGAAGGTGGGGGTTGATAATAGAGGGACTGTCACACGCTCTTCTATACCACATATCAATATTACCCTGATTCTGGAGAAGTAATACTTCTGTTCCATTTATTTTTTTGCATTTCATATGTTTAAGTAATATCTTTATTAATAAACTACTAGATTAATGTATTCAGGAATTGCTCTTGTTTTTATTATTTGGTGGAAGTTTAAACCTAAATCCTAAATTGAAACATTGATAATCATGCCATGACATTCTTTTATGAGAGTCAGAATATTTTATTAAATACCCTAAAACACAGTAGAAGCCAGTCCTATGGTTTTTGTCAAAAGAGCAAGTAAATCCTAAACCAAAAGTACTGTTGTAAAATGTGTTAACTTCTGTATGATAATAGGTAGCATGTGGAGTAATATATATATAATCTCCTTTAAATCTTAAATTCTGAAATGAATAATTAATATATATATTGGTTATTCTGGGATTTTTTAATAAGTAATAATTGAAATTTATAGTCACTCCTATGCGCGGGTGGAGATATTCATATGATGATTCACCTTCTGCTTTATAAGGATAATTAATGCCTGCTGCAATCTCATGTTTATATGATTTTACATAAAGGGAAATGTATGCTGCACCATATAATTGTTCATAATTACGCTGAACATGGAAGTCAATAAAAGCGCCTGAATTTATGCCATATCCAATACTATCAGAGTCAGTTTGAGGAAAAATCATATATGAATTAATAATAATAAGCAGTACTGTCAATACAATTAGCAAGGCATTTTTCATGCACATTTTGTTCAAATAGTATATCAAAATTAATAAAATATATTTGATAAACCATATTGCACCAAACAATTAAATATTCTGTTTAAAACACCCAACATGCAACAGGATTTTTACAGATTTGCAATGCCAGATTATATTTTTCTCATTATGATACTATGTTTAAGAGCATTAAACAGCATTAATATTACATAAAACCAATACCCAAACCAATACCTCAATAAAAAAACCTCATAAGAATTGCTTAAGTTTTTTTTATTCCCTTCGGGATTGCCTTCGGCGGTCCCTAATTACTCGAAGTTGCAAATAAAAGCAAAAATTGCTGACGCAATTTGCAATCCAAACGCAGCAATAAAAAAAGCAAGCTTTTTTATTGCTTGCTTTTTGTCTTGCTGTTTTGCTTTTATTTACTTGCGATCCCGAAGGGACTCGAACCCCCAACCTTCTGATCCGTAGTCAGATGCACTATCCAATTATGCTACGGGATCTTTTATAAAATTGCAAGTTTTTAAACCTGTTCATTTACACCTGTTTTTAGTATGCTTTGACCTTATAAACCGGAATGCAAAAGTAGAATTATTTTTTTAATAGCCCATAATATCTTCGAAATATTCAAAACCGTCAATGATATCCATATATACTCCGTCAAAACCTAATGCCATGATTTTGTCAAGATATGCATTTGAATTGCCGTAAATAATATCCTTCCATTCGCTTTTCCAGTATAATACTTTGTAATTCCCTTTCCAGTCAGGGTTTTCTTTATACAGCCAATCAGGTGCATTGTTTTTAATTCTTCCGCCTGAACCTGCCCAGTCCTTGTTCCAGTAAAAACGATAATCTTCTGCTTCCCCAATACTCATGTATGCAATAACATAACCTCCTTTTCCTTGATTCAATCCGTTTTTTATCTGCAAAATCTCCTCTTTTGTAAAATCAACTGTTCCATCAACAGTCATATCCATAATTACCATATCAAAATCAGAATTTGCAATTGAGCTGATATAAGTTTGTCTTGAAATACTTTCAGGTGGTTGAAGATAATACAAAAACTCCTTTACATCATTTAATAAATGAATCGAATCTTCTACCGGCTCATAACCAGGATTCACAGTTAAGTAATTCAGATTTCTGACAGTACAATATGGTATGTATGATTTATTCCTGCACGAAACATAAGAATTGTTAATTTTACTAACAGTACCGCCATCGAAATGTGGATTATCCTCAGAATCTTCAAAAACATAATCCGTAACAAGAACAAACTTCCCGTTACTCACTGCAATATCTAAAAATGACATGATCTCTGATTTTACCCCCGATGAAGTCTCAACTCCATCATTATCATAACCATAATTCAGATCTTCTTTGCCAATTCCATCAATTACTGCAACATAACTATTGTCTGCAAAAAGTGCTTCTCCGTTTTGAGGAATTATTATAAAATCGGGATTTACAGATTTTGCATAAACTGAGATTCCTTTTACAAATTGAATCATTTCTGCCCTAAAATCAACATCCTTTAAATCCTTTTTCTTCTGACAGGAATACAAAAACACAAAACAAATAACAGCGATTACAAATACTTTTAAACAGTTCATAATTATTTTGTTAGAATTACATTAATTAATATAAATAAGTACATCAAGTAACCAAATTCAGTAATAATTTGAACACTTTTAATTTTATGAACTATAGGCACTTTAGACTTAAAACTTTAGGCACTTTAAACTTAAAACTTTAGGCACTTATAAATAAACAATAAACAATGTTGTCAAAATGTTTTCACATTAAGAGTAAAAGTAATATTTTTAACTTCTTTTTCAAACTTAAAATTTACCGAATATGAAAACTTTTAAAAGAATTATTAAATGGTTTTTTATCATAGTGTTACTATTGATTGCAATGGTCATTGCTGCACCATTTGTTTTTAAAGGAAAACTGATTGAGATGGCAAAAGAAGAGATCAATAACAATGTTAAGGCAAAAGTTGATTTCGGAGAGTTTGATCTGTCTTTATTCAGCACTTTCCCAAATATGAAATTTGTAATTAACAATGTGACAGTTATCGGAGTTGATGAGTTTGAGGGTGATACTCTGGCAAATTTAAAACAATTCAGAACTCAGGTAGGCTTATGGAGTGTGATGAGCGATAAGATAAAAATCAGATCAATAGTAATTGAAAATCCGGTAATAATGGCAAAAGTTCTTCCGGGAGGTCTTGCAAACTGGGATATTGCGGTTGAATCTGAAGATAGTACTGCTACAGACACTACAGCAGAAGAAGAAACAAATTACAAACTTGCCCTTAAAGAATTTAAAATAATTGATGGTCAGATAATTTATGATGACAAAGACATGGATGTTTACGCTGAAATTAAAAATCTAAACTTCGACCTTAATGGTGATCTGGCGATGGATGTTACATCACTGAACACCAATACCAGCATTGAAGAGATATCTGTCATTATGGAAGGTATATCATATCTCAAAAAAGCAAAAATGGAGCTTAAAGCTGACATTGAAGCAGATTTGGAAAACTTCAAGTTCACTTTTAAAGAAAATTTGTTTCGTTTAAATGAACTTGAACTGGGTTTTGACGGATATGTTGCCATGCCCGATACAAACATTGATATTGACATGACTTTCGATGCCAAAAAAACAGAATTTAAAAACATCCTGTCTTTAGTTCCTGCAGTTTATCTGAATGATTTCAATACTGTTCAGACATCAGGAAAACTTGCATTGAACGGATTTGCAAAAGGCACATATAATGCATCTCAGTTGCCTGCTTTCGATCTAACCTTACTCGTTGAAAATGCGATGTTCAAATATCCTGATCTTCCGGGAAGTGCAAATAATATTCAGATTGACCTGAATGTTAAAAATCCTGATGGCATTGAGGACAATACAATTGTAAATCTTAAAAAATTCCATATTGATTTTGCAGGAAATCCATTTGACATGAAAATGCTGGTAACAACTCCTGTAAGTGACCCAAACATTAATGGTGAAGTAAAAGGGACTATTGATCTTGAAAAAATAAAACAGATCGTTCCTCTGGAAGATATGACAATATCAGGAATAATAACTTCAGACATCGAAATGAAAGGAAAACTTTCATCAATAGAAAATGAACAATACGAAGAATTTCATGCAATAGGAACATTATTACTGCAAAACATGGAATATAAAAGTGTTGATTTCCCGCAGGGTGTAAAAATAGCTGAATCAAGTCTTACTGTTTCACCTCAATATTTTGAGCTTGCAACATTCACAGCGATATTAGGTAAAAGCGACATTCAGATGAACGGTAAAATTGAAAATTTTCTTGCTTATTATTTTCGGGATGAAATGTTAAATGGCACTTTTAATTTAAAGTCAAATACACTTGATTTAAACGAATTGATGGGAGAAAGTGAAGAAACTTCTGCTGAAACAACCGAAACTGCTGTGGAAGAAGATATGACTGTTATGGAGGTACCTAAAAATATTGATTTCGGTTTAAGCACAACAGTAAATAATCTGTTTTATGACAATCTTATTATTAAAAATGTAATCGGTGCAGTGATGGTAAAAGAAGGTATTGTTTATATGGACAATCTTTCTCTAGATATGTTAGACGGTAATTTATTGCTTGGTGGAAATTATAGTACTGCAGATATTACAAAACCTTCTGTTGATTTTGTTATGATAATGAAAGGATTTGATATCAGAAAAACCTTTGATGCATTTAATACAGTTCAGAAAATTGCTCCGATTGCAGAAGATTGCTCGGGAAATTTCTCTATGAATTTGAATTTTAACGGGATATTACAACCAAATATGGAACCTGATCTGGCAAGTGTAAATGGTAACGGACGTTTCCAAACCAAAAATGTTGTTGTTGACAATACAGATATTTTCAACCAGATTGGTGATTTAATGAAAACAGATAAATTTAAAACACTTAATCTGACCGATGTTAATTTCACTTTTAAAATAGAAAACGGGAATATTTCCGTAGATCCGTTTGAATCAAAATTCAGTAAATCTGTTGCAGTTTTTGGAGGGAAACAGGGAATAGACCAATCACTTGCCTACAATATAAATTTTAAAGTACCAAGTTCTGAATTTGGTTCAGCAGCAAATCAGGTTGTAAATAACTTATTTACGCAGGTAGGACAAACCGGAATTAATGTTTCAATGCCCGAGGTAATTGATTTCAATGCAAAAATCGGAGGAACTGTGCTTGATCCGAAAGTAACTCTTGACCTTAAAGAACAAGCCAATAATGTTGTTGAAGATATAAAAGATCAGGTTATTGACAAAGTAAATGAAGAAATAGATAAAGCCAAGGCAGAAGCAATTCGTAAGGCTGAAGAACAGGCGGCGAAACTATTGGCAGAAGCAGATAAAAAAGGCAAGGAACTTATTGCTGCTGCTGAAAAATCAGCCACTGAAATTAAAAAGAATGCAAAAACCAGTGCCGACAAAGTCAGATCTGAAGCAAACGCACAGGCAGATAAATTAATAAAAGAAGCAGGCAGTAATCCGATAAAGAAAAAAGTTGCTGAAGAATCTGCAAAAAAGATTAGGTCAGAGGCTGAAAAACAAGCATCAAACATTGAAAGCGAAGCTTCAAAACAAGCAAATAATGGCGTTAATGCTGCTAAAAATGAAGCGACTAACTTAAATAAAAATGCAAAAGCCGAAGGTGATAAGTTAATAGAAAAAGCCCGTAACAGTTAAAAATGCATAGGATTACAAATAATTCGTTTTTAATATTTTTTTTTAAATATAAGCAGATAATCATTCTGCTTATATTTTTAATATGGGTATTGCCATTGTTTTCCGGGCTGGAAAAATGTCCGAAAATAAAGAATAAAGATGCATTGAAACTATATGATAAAGCATCTGAATATTTTAACTCTACTGACAGAGAGCGTCTTAAAAGTTCTTATGATTATTTATTAGAAGCTACTAAAATCGAACCTGAATTTTATAATGCTTATTATCAACTTGCAATGATTAATTACAGATGGACTATCTGGGCAATGCAGGATAAATATGATAAAGAAAATGTCCCTAGGTATAATAATAATTTTTTAAATTATCTGAATAAAGTTATTGATATATGCCCTTCACATGAGGATTATGACTCTTACTATTATTTAGGTGAATACTATTATGTAGAAAGGGATTTTACTGAAGCGAAAAAGTATTTTTCAATATATCTCAATTCAACTGAAAACAAAGGTGACCATTTTTTAATAGCTACAAATTATCAACAGCATATGAAGACAGTTGAAGAATTAATCAACAATCCTGTTGAATTTAATCCTGTAAAACTTGAAGGAGTGTGTACTGAAGATGATGAATTTTTGCCTTTAATATCACCTGATGGGGAACTGGCATTTTATACTCACAGGTATTTTAAAAAGACTAAAGACGGTCCGACAAAAAAACTGATTGATGAATTCTCATTCAGTAAAAGAAAAGATCCATCAGATCCTGAAAATGAAGCATTTTTTGATGGAGAACCAATGATTAAACCTTTTAATCAAGATTATGACCAGGGAGGTATTTCAATCACTATTGATAATAACCAATTGTATATTACGGTCTGCAAACTCGAAAAAGTCAGGAAAGACGGAGGCTATACAAGTTATAATAATTGTGATATTTATGTCTCCTTCAATCAGAACGGAGAATGGTCAGAATTAAGAAATCTGGGATTAAATGTCAACGGAAAAACCACATGGGAAGGACAACCTTCAATTTCTGCTGATGGAAAAGTTTTGTATTTTGCAAGCGCAAGGCCGGATAATACACTTGGCGGTATTGATATCTATTATTCTGTAAAGGACGGTTATGGAGTATGGGGTCAGGCTCAAAATCTGGGAAGCAAAATCAACACTAAAAAAGATGACAAATCACCATTCATTCATTCCGACAGTCAGACTTTGTATTATGCATCAAATGGCAAACATGGAATCGGAGGCTTTGATATTTATTATTCGAGATTTGAAAAAGAGGTTTGGTCAGAACCTAAAAATATCGGATTTCCAATAAATACAGCTGAAGATGATCTGGGCTTTGTTGTCAGCACAAATGGTAAAAAAGCATTTTTTGCATCCAACAGGATAAGTGACAGCGGAGGTTATGATATTTATTCTTTTGATCTGCATCAGGATGCAAGACCTGAAGAAGTTCTGCTTGTTAAGGGTGAACTTAAAAATGAAAAAGGTAAAGCTCTGACTGATGCTGAACTTGTTGTAAAAAATACTACTACAGGGATCAAATCAGAAGCAATGATAGACAAGCTTACCGGAAAATATGCAGTAGCTATTACAATTGATAATCCGGAGGATGAATTTATTATGACAGTCAGGAAAGAAAACACTGCTTTTACATCTGCATATATCAAGCCTAAAGAAAATGAGAAATTAGTACCGATAAAGGTTGATATGGAGGTAAAACGCGTTGAAGTGGGACAACCGGTCGAAATCAATGACATCTATTTTAATACAAATGAATCTGTTTTTGATAATTCCAGTATGGTGATATTAGATAATTTTATCGAGTGGCTGCAGGAGAATCCCAAGGTGAAAATTGAAATTCATGGTCATACCGATAATATCGGAGACAAAGATATTAATCAGCAATTATCTGAAGATAGGGCGAAAAATGTGTTCAACTATCTGCTCTTAATGGAAATAGGAAGTGAGCGGATGGTTAAATATGTAGGATTTGGTGAAGATAAACCCATTGCGACAAATGATACATCTGAAGGAAGATCGAAAAACAGAAGGGTTGAATTTGTGATTGTAGGAAAATAATGATTCAAGCTCAAAATCTGGCACTTGATGTTCAGATAAAAGCATTCATTCTTATCAAAATGAAAATGCAATTCCTTTACGACTCCTTAAAAGTCGAATATTTGTAACCCAGTGCAATTGAGTGAAGCGAATGTAGTACAGGTATAGAAAAGTCTATGATTGATTTTGGCGGAAAATTTGCTTTTTATGCAAATTTTATGACAAAATCAAAGAATTGCATTTTGCGAAAAGTCAGGAGTCCTGAAATTAAATCACCTTTGGAACTTTTATTTCCTTTCTGACGGAACTTCCCTTTAAAACTTTCAAAAACATAATGATGATGCATCCTCCAAAAATCTTTTTTGCTATAAAAAAGCACCAGACAGAACAAATAGCGAACCATGCCAGGTGCAGAGCACCGCAGCTATTTGTAATACTAAATATATCTTATAACTGATGTTACGCAAAATAACATATATACATTTTTTAAGATTCCTCATTTCACTACGTTTCATTCGGAATGACATGGCCTGTGATGCATGTATGAGGGAGAGGGTGGGCGTCTATGATAGTTGTTCTCAATTTAAATTATTTATTTGGACGCCCACCCTCTCCCTCC
>JBDRPR010000224.1:0-7394 GCA_043826845.1 Bacteroidota bacterium | reverse complement strand
CCAGAATGCAACAAAGGCACCCAACAGTGCAAAAACACCTGCAAAAACACCTGAAATACCGCTTAGTGAAATAAATCTTGATGATTGTTCCATCATCATCCGTATTTCATTTAAATTTTCGAGATGCTGTTTATTATTTTCCATAAAAGTATGTTTAATCTAATTTTATATAAAAAGTACTTTGCGCTACAAAGTTAATTCAAAAAAATAAAATGTCAAGTATTTTTAACATTTTTTTAGAAAAAAAATTTTAAATACCAGTTATTCATGGAAATAAAATTATTCGAAAAACGAATCAGGAAAGTTTACCAGATAAAGTTGTTCTATTGGTCTTGTAAAAGCGGTATATAACCAGCGCAAATATTCGTAACTAATCATTTTTTCACTAAAAAATCCCTGATCAATAAAGGCAGCTTTCCATTGACCTCCTTGGGCTTTATGACATGTAACCGCATACGCAAATTTCACCTGTAGTGCATTAAAATATGGATTTTCACGGATTTCTTTTTGAAGTTTTCTTTTATTTTTTATTTCCGGATAATCTGCTGCAACTTCAAGGTACAGATTTTTGTTTTGTTCGCCTGATAATGATGCGCTTTCCGAATTAATTGATTCTAAATTCAACTTTACTTTAAGCTCAATATTATTAAAATCAGGCAATCTGATATTAACATTGGCGAAATTAAATCCATAAATTTCTTCTGTATTATATATTTTGGTCAATTCGACGATATCTCCATTTGCAATAAATTCTGCTTCTTCAGTTTGTTCGAACCAGAAATAATTATTTTTAACCACCATCAGAAGGTCTCCCCCCGACAAATTTTCTTCTTTGGATAAGATGCGGTTTCTAATACCTTGATTGTATTTATTTGCCAATTTGTTGGATCTGTTAATTACGATAACATTTTCGATTCCGAATTTGTTATAAGAGCTTTCAATTGCTTCAAGCAGTTCACTACCGTCTATTCTTGTAATATCAGTATATCCGTTTATTTTGAAACAGGGTTGTTTTATTAGATTTTTATTTATCTGATTTCTAAGAATAGTTGCATTGTACAAAATTCCTGACTCTTTAGACTGTCTTATTATTTCTGTTAATTCTACTTCATGAGCCGAGTATCCATATTCCTGATATTTTTGTCTGTCTAATCCGGGGCTTGTATCCAAACCAACCGGAGGCAACTGGGCAGTATCCCCAATTAAAAGCAAACGACAACCAGCTCCACTTGAAACAAATGATAATAAATCTTTTAAAAGATTTCCACTCCCAAAAACAGAGGACTCAAAGGATCTGTCATTTATCATTGATGCTTCATCAACAATAAAAATTGTATCTTTAAATTTGTTGAAATTAAGAACAAAACTGCCAATACCATCTTTGGCTGAATTTTGTCTGTATATTATTTTATGAATTGTAAATGCATTTTTTTGAGTATAGAAATTCAGAATTTTAGCAGCTCTGCCAGTGGGAGCCATCAAAACTGACTTTGTATCAAACTCATCCATTGTTTTGACAATTGAATTTACCAAAGATGTTTTTCCTGTGCCCGCATAGCCTTTTATCAATAAAACAGAACTGTCTTTGAAATCACATAAAAAATCTGAAATTTTTATAAATGCATTCTTTTGACTATCAGTAGGTGAAAATCCGAAATTATTAATCAATAAATTATATATATGATTTGCAAGCATAAAAATTGTAAAAATAAAATCTGTTTTTTTATGTAAATATTATAGCAAAAATTTTAATTTTGCATGCGAACTTACATAAATAATTGCGTAATGAATAATAAAATTGTTAAGACATTAATTCAAATAGCTTTAAGTGTAATAGCTATTATTCTGGTATATTTGATTTATAATAGCATAATGAATCCGATAAAATTTAATGAGGAAAAAGATATCCGATATAAAGCTACGATTGAAAAGCTGATTGATATCAGAAGTGCTGAGGTAGCATATAAAGACGTAAACGGTAAATATGCTGATTCTTTTGATAAGTTGATTTATTTTGTAAAGAATGATTCATTTCCGGCAATCAGGAAGATAGGAGAACCTGCAGAGGATTTAATTGATTCTCTTGGCAGCTATACTGAGGCTGAAGCATTATCGTTAAAAAATAAATTGATTATAAGGGATACAATAAGAATCGCGGTTCTTGACTCAATTTTTTCTAAAGATTATGAAATTGATAATTTAAGATTTGTACCATTTACTGAAGGGAAAGAATTTACACTGAAATCGGGATCTGTTAAAACTGCTTCAGGTGTTGTTGTACAGGTATTTGAGGCTGCTGTTACTAATGATGTTTTATTAAATGAGATGGATAAACAATTACTCATTAACCTTAACGATGAGAAACTCCAGATGGGACATTTTCCTGGATTGAAAGTTGGAGATATCAATCATGCAAATAACAATAATGGAAACTGGGAGTAGTTATTGTCATGCATGATCTGACAATATTTGACGAAACTTTCGATATTAACAATACTGTAAATTATAATTTATCCATTCAGATATTACCTGACTGTTTTACATGCTCAATTTTTGATACAATAAGGAATAAGTTTATCGGATTAAAGCATTTCTATTTCGGAAAAGATATTCCACAGGATTCATATAATGAGATCATATCTAATATATTGAAAGGCGAAGAAATTTTAATAAGAAGATATAAATCAATTAAAATTCTGATGTTTTCAAACCGTTTTACTATAATCCCATCAGCTTTATTTCAGGAAAACAGTAAAGAATTGTATTTTCAATTCAATAATGTTGCTGATCCGGAAATTTTAATCACCAATCAATATAAAAATATTGATGCTCATATTATATTTGGAGTAAATGACTCCCTTAAAAAAACTATCGATTCTTTTTTTAATAATGCTCAGTTTTTTCATCAGTCGGTTCCTCTTGTATATGAAAATCTAATGATTAATAAAAACAAACTATCTTCTCCGAAAGTATTTGTTAACTTAAATTCAGTTTATTATGATCTTGCAGTGTTGGTAAATAATAATCTGGAACTGTTCAATTGTTTTAAATATACGAATAATGAAGATTTTATGTATTTTTTAATGTATGTATATGAGCATCTTAAGCTGGATCCTGAAAACATACCAATTACAATTTCTGGTGATATTGAAAGAAAATCAGAATTAGTAACTCACATTGAACAATTTATAAAAAATGTAAATTTTTCTTTATTCCCACGTAGTTTTATGTTCAGTTATCATTATAAACAGCTGGATGAGCATGTTTTTTCAAACTTGTTTTATCTTGAAAAATGCGGATAATAAGCGGAAAATACAGAGGTAAAATTGTTCAGGTGCATAAAAGTTTCAAAGCCCGTCCTACTACTGACTATTCCAAAGAAAGCCTTTTCGGAATACTTCATAATACTTTTCAAATAGAAGAGATGAAGGTTCTAGATCTATTTTCAGGTACAGGTAGTATTAGTTATGAATTTGCATCACGGGGGTGTGAAAATGTCACATCGGTTGAAATAAACAATAAGTATGCATCTTTTATTAAAAGAACTTCTGATGCTCTTTCCCTCAAAATTAAGGTAATAAATTGCGATGCGATCAAATATATTAAGAAGTGTAACGAAAAATTCAATATTATTTTTGCTGATCCGCCATATGATATGAAAGATATTGATCTCATTCCCGATTATATTTTTGATAATTCAATACTTGATGAAGAAGGGGTTTTTATTCTTGAACATTCAAAAGATTATTTTTTTTCAGAAAATAAGTTTTTTTTCAAACACAAAACCTACGGAGCTGTAAATTTTAGTTTTTTTCAGATGGCTGAATAACAGGCCATAATTCACAAACTGTCTTTTTTTTAATATTTTATTTTATTTTGTTTTATATCTGAAAAAATAGCTGTATATTTGCAATCCGTTTTAAACGGATATTTTGGTACTGGTAGTTCAGCTGGTTAGTCCCGATAGCAATCGGGAACATGCCTGTCGAAAAATCAGATAGAAATAGTTCTTGAAAATAATGGTCTGGTAGTTCAGCTGGTTAGAATACATGCCTGTCACGCATGGGGTCGCGGGTTCGAGTCCCGTCCAGACCGCTAAAAAGCCCTGATAATCAGGGCTTTTTTTATTTCCAGTGGTCATTTTAGTGGTCATTTCCCCGGCTCCTGTTGGCACATTGCAATATGTGCATTAACTCTTTTTTCAATCACTGTTTAGGTTGCTGATTTGGCTTATTGTTCACATTGCCATCCCGAATAATTACAGCAAAGATGAACAGAACGACCACCGAAGCCACAAAAACAACAAACAATGAAAACAATATCTTTCTTAAAATATCTTCAGCTTCAATAATTTCCCATATAGCAAGCAAAGAAATGACCGTAAGAGCAAGCACAATAGCAATCAGGACATATGAAGCAATAATTTTTACCGTGTTTCCCATAATAACTTATTTTAAATGGTTAATGATTTCTTTTGTCAATTCATAAAGTGAGTGATACACAAATTTATGATTATTTTTTTCAATTATCCAATTTGTTTGATCAGGTTTTGCTTCAATAATAACGTTACAAGTCTGATTATTGTTACATACTGTTTTCACCCCTGCTCTTGCGAGTGCCTTCACCGTCCATTCAAGATTCATTCCTTCTCCTTGTATCCCAACAAGGTAATCATGTTTTTCCCTATAGATAAATTCTCCTGTTTCTGTTGAAAAACTAAATTCATTCGAAGAAAAAAGATGATTCATTGCACCTTCGAGGACAAGATCTTCCGGCGCACCATGTACGATTGCACCGTTAGTTATAAGCCAGAGGATATCAGTTGTTTTCAGCATGACGGATATATCATGGGACGACATCACGATAGATTGTCCCCTGGTTCGTGTAAGACGTCTGAGCAGTGAAACGGATGAAAACCTGTTGGGGACATCCAGAAATGCGGTCGGTTCGTCCATTACAATAATACCTGTATCCTGTGCAAGCGCCCGTGCAATAAGGGCCCGCTGCCTTTCCCCATCGCTGATTTCATGCAGTTTTTTGCCGGCAATATTCTCAAGCCCTGTCAGTTCAATGATCTCATCCACGAATTCCCGGTCTTCTTTTGGAATGATGCCGAATGCTCCGGTATATGGAAATCTTCCGAGCGAGACCAGTTCCGACACCCTTAGATCCACATTTGCCGGTAATTCTGTTGAAACAAAACTGACCAGCTTTGACAATTCCCTGCCCGGAATTTCAGAAAGTTTTTTTCCGCCAATAATAACATTGCCTGCAACCGGTTTCAGCAGCCCGCAGATTGTTTTCAGCAGGGTACTTTTGCCTGTTCCATTGCGTCCTGCAAGCCCGATCAGTTCCCCTTCATACAATTTCAGGTCAAGCGCATCCAACACTTTTCGTCCATTGTATCCTGCTTCCAGACCGCATATTTCCAGCACTATGTTTCCTCTGTCACTCATACCCTTACCGATTTTTTACGGTTTCTGACCAGAATAAGTACTACCACCGGTATCCCGAACAGCGAGGTAATGGAATTGACCGGTAAAATGCTTTCATTGCCCGGAAGGTGGGAAATAATATCACTGACCAGCATAAATGATGAACCGATGAGTATGGCTGCAAAAAACAGTGCGAAATGATTGGTGGTCCTGAAGATGATCCGTGCCATGTGAGGAACAGCAATGCCGATGAACGCGATAGGCCCGCAAAATGCGGTAATGCTCCCGGCCAGCAGCGTGGTACTTACAAACACCAGCATTCTCGTTGTGCGTACATTTACTCCCATACTGAAAGCGTAGGTTTCACCAAGCAGTAAAGCATTCAGCCGTTTATTCAGGAAAAATGCGATGACCAGTCCGGCTATCACCGCCAGCGATAACACTGACAACTGGTCGCCGGTAACATTTCCCAGACTCCCCAGTGTCCATACCACGAAGGATTTAAGCAGCGATTCGTTGCTGAAGTATTGCAGCACACTGATGATGGCTGAGCTTACTGCCCCGAACATAATTCCGATAATCAGGATGGTCATGATGTCCCTCACCCTGATGGACACTGCAAGTATCAGTATAAGTAGCACTGCCGCCCCAATCCATGCAGCTACAATGGTGGCCCAGGTATCAAGACTTCTTACCAGTTCAAATGATAAAAACGATGACATTCCCATAATCACCATTGCTACTCCCAGACTGGCGCCGGAACTAACTCCCAGCACATATGGGCCTGCCAGCGGATTTCTGAAGATGGTCTGCATCTGCAGGCCGCTAACTGATAAGGCTGCACCTGCAAGCACCGCTGTTAATGCTTTTGGAATACGAAAATTGTTTATTATAGTTGAAATATGGCCATCCACACCTCCGAAAACCGAATCAATAACATCTCCCGGTGAGATATGTACCGATCCCAGCAGAATGTCCGCAAAGAACAGTATGATCATCACAACCAGAAAAATGAGTAATAGTATGTATATCTTCAGCCTGTTCACTTCAATTATTCTATTTTGCGGTAATATTTCAGTTGGTGGCCCGGGTTTAATTCTGGGTGAAAAATATACAATAAATCTTCAAGTATCAAATGTGGCTCCGTAACACCGGTTTCAAAATAATCATTCCCTCCTGTTTCATTCATTCGGAGATTATTGCTGTATACCTTTCCTGCCTTGAAAGGTGGCAAGCTTGCAAGACGGGAGTCATAGGATTCAATTTCACGGGAACTTTGCACAGTACCAGCATTGATCCAGAGATCTGCGGCATATGCTTGTATGCAAACTGCCTCGAGATCAAATGCATAAACATCGGCAGTCGTATCCCCGCTCCACAGGTATTCTCCACCGGCATCACGTATCAGGGTAGATAAATACGACTTACCTCCTGCTGCATACCAGGTATCTTTCCATGGAAATCCGCTCAGCACAACGGGCCTTTCGGCAACTTCTGCCGCCTTATACCTGAGGCTGCAATATAAACTGTCCGATTCCTCAAACACAGAGCAGGCATTTTCATATTTTCCAAACAGCAATCCGATCAGTTTGATCCATTCCAGTTTTGCCAGCGGTGTTTCTTCAAGGTACTCCGCTACATATATGGTTTTTATTCCCAGTTCGTTCAGTTTTTTTTCATAATGTACCACATCGCCTTTAACACCATACATCAAAACAATATCCGGGTTAATTTCAATAATCTTCTCCCAGTTAAGCCCCTGCTCATAACCGATATCCGGTATTTCAGGATGGTTTCTGATATATTCGTTGCAGATATTGTTCCTGCCTGATACCCCCGCAACCGAACCTGTTTCTCCAATAGCTTCAATGTAAGCAATATGTGTGGTTGACATACAGATCACTTTTTTCACTGGGACCCTGATTACCTGGTATGTTGCACCAGGTGGCAGTTCAACCC
>JBDRPR010000223.1:0-2174 GCA_043826845.1 Bacteroidota bacterium | reverse complement strand
ATATGTAATTTTACGTTACTGGTTTATAAAGTTATCTGAATATACCATACTTTCCAAATCAATAATTGGTCAGGGGATTGGTCGTGCAATAATACCAATTGCATTTGGATTCTTAAATTTTAATTGGATTGGGTTATTACTGGGAGAAATTGGAGGGCGTTTAGTCGCATCTGGTTTTCTGGCATATAGGATATTAAATTCTCTAAAAAACTCTATAAAAAATATTAGTATACAAAATATTATTAAAGTAATTGCATTAAATTGGAAATACCCAGCAATAGTGTTGCCGTCATCCTTAATTGATTCACTATCTGCCATGTTGCCATTACCAATAATATCTTTTTATTTTGGCTTACAAGAGGCTGGGGAGTTTTTGCTTATACAACGTTTATGCAGTTTGCCGTTAGGACTTGTTTCTACAAGCATTGCCGATGTTTTTCACCCCAGAATTGCGGATGCATATTTGAAATCACCCGAAAACATTAGACCGTTATTAATAAAGGTAACTAAAAAACTTGTTCTAATATCATCCGTTATTTATATTCCTATAGCTCTTATATCTCCATTTATTTTTGGTTTAATATTTGGTGAAAAATGGAATAATGCCGGCATTATAATGTCAATTATTGCACCTTTAGCTATGGGAGCTATGATTGTAAGCCGGGTTAGTCGGTTGATTGTTGTTATAACTAGACTGGAATTCAAATTCATATCAGATGGTATAAAATTGATTGTGCCAATATTTAGTTTAATAATTATGCATTATTTTGAATTTACATTTATAATGTGTTTGATGTTGTATAGCATTATGCATGTGTTATCGAATTTAATATTTTTCCTTATTATTTGGAAGGTTAGTTATTGGAACAATATATGATGGCAACTGCAAATATTAAAATAAAATCATCAAGGCTATTACTTGTTTTTAGTACTATATTCTATATTGTAATATTTTATTTATCATATCTTTATCTGATAGTTCCCAATTATGATAATTGGGGTTTTCGAAGCAATCCCATATCATTAAATATTTTATTGCCAACCGTTTTGTTATGCATTATCCCTTCATTGTGGATACCGCTTGATAACCCTCGTCCATCAAATATATTATTTTTTATACAATATTATGTTATATTCATCCCTTCTTGTCTCATTGTTTATAATACTGCTAATCCAGTAATAAAGCACAGTGAAGCTTTTAATCTTATTTTATTAATGTTTATAGGACTTTCTGTTATACAGAGTGTATATTATTTGCCTTTATTAAAGATACGATATTATAGATTACAACCAGAATTATATTGGTTTATATTCTTTGCACTATTTATTTTATTACTAGCATATATATTGTATCATCATGTTACTAAATTTCGTATAGCAAATTTAAAAGAGATATATAACGTGCGCTCTGCTTTTGCCGATGTCGTGAAAGCATCTGGTTCAAAACTAGGCTATTATTCAATTATGTGGCTTTCGGGTTTTTTCTTGCCGTTTTGTTATGCAATTGGTATATTTGCTAAAAGATGGTGGTTTGTTGGGATTATGGGGATAGGATATATTTTATTATTTGGAATAATCGGAAGTAAATCCACTTTATTCTCTTTAATATATTTTCCCTTAATATATTTTTGGTTGAGATATTTTAAGATACGTGCATTTCCCGTTTTAGGTCTTTGTCTTTCTTTCCTTTTAATTATTCCATTTATATTAAGAATTATTGGATTGGAAATAATTGAATATTGGTATATTGCTGTGGTAAATTTTAGGACTTTTAGTATTCCATCATTATTGATATCGCAATTTTACGATTATTTTAACTATCACCCCTACACGTATCTCTCTCATGTAAAAGGCCTAAATTTATTAATTGATTATCCCTATACCTTGTCTTTGCCCAAAATGCTTGGTATCTATTATTACGGAGCACCAATTGGTGCAAATGCGGGATTTTGGGCTGGTGATGGTCTGTCTGGGTTTGGGCCAATAGGCATTGTTATTATGTCTTTTTTTTGTGCAATATTATTTTGGTTGTTGGACAGTATTACAAAACCTTATAATACATATTTTGTAATTGTTACTTTAACTTTTATTGCAACATCGTTTGCAAATATTTCTCTTTTTACAATGATTCTTAGCGGCGGCTTAGGGTTTATGCTTATAGCATTTTATTTTAT
>JBDRPR010000222.1:0-2975 GCA_043826845.1 Bacteroidota bacterium | reverse complement strand
TGCCCATGATAAAAATTTATCACAAACCGATATGATTATTAGGGCTCCCGATAGCTATCGGGACCATGTGACCGTAATTTAAAAAATAAAAAAATAAACACATGAAAAACCTTCTTGCTTTTTGTCTGATTATTCTTATTGTGATCTCATTTAATGACATTTATTGTCAGGAAACAGAAATTGATCATAATGAAATAATCGATCTTAAAACTCAGTTAATGGAATCTAAACTTCAGATGATGGGTACAAAAATGGAGTTACTCGAAAGAAATCTTGAAGAAAAAATCAGAAAAATTGATTCGGTGTATCTGGTCATTCAGGATTATGAATTTCAAAAACCTGTTGAGAACATTCAACCGATTGACACATTTCCGCAGAAAGACTATAAATATGCAATCTCGCTTAATCCCATCAGATTGCTTGAAGGTTCATTTTTAATATCATGTGAAAGAAAATTTTCAGACAAATTTTCTATTGATTTATCATTTATGGGAACCTATGTTACAAAAAACGGAATTGGAGGAAATTATTTAGAATCACAATCAGATGGTTATATGGTGGCTTCCTTATTCGATAAGCCGGAGTACATATACTACAATGGTGAAATTATTGCAGGCTGGGGTGTTTTTCTGGAAGCTAAAAACTATCTTTCACCAAACAAAAAAGCACCTTTTGGTCTGTATGCAGCTCCTCAGTTAATGTACAGGAAAGTTCAGTTTATTGGAAGCACATACAACTGGGAATCAGGAGAAACAAGAGATGTGGTAACAAACATGGATGTCATCAGAGCCGGAGTACTTTTAGGAACAAAAATCAGATTTGCCGATGTTTTGTGTCTTGATGTAAGCCTTGGAGGTGTGATGCGTCTGAGCAAATATTTCAGAGATTCAGGATTTACAAAATATCAGACATGGAATAACATTGATTATTCTGGAGTTTTGCCCACCATCAATATTAAGCTTGGGATTTTAAAATAGTATAATTTTCCTAGGGCACAAAACTGTTTATGACTCTATTCAAATCTGTAGTCAAATGAATTCATATTATTCTTCAAGTTGTCACTTCTTATACCAAGTTGCTTTCGAATGTACAACATTACTATTTTTCAAGTTAATTTACTGGCTGAATTGAACTCATATCGGTATTAATTTTGTTTTCTTGGAGAAGCAAAAAAGAAAGAATAAAAAAATTATTTAGTGGTTTATTATTTCGAATTCACGTTAAATTACTATATGGTTTGAAAATTGCATTGAAATATTTTTTCAAAATCAATTATTTGAATTTGTGGAAATAATTGTTAACAAAATATGTCAAAAAACTCATTTTTATTAACTAATGTTAATTTTATTTTAAATATTTTTGCACTATGAAAAACGCATTATTATTTATAATTACCATTCTGATCTATCATCATTTAAATGCTCAGACAGTTGATACTTTGAATATTAAGGAAGTTGAAATTTCATCCAGCAGAGTCCCTGTTTTATTTAAGGAAACTGCAAGAGTTGTTACAGTTATTGACCGTTCTGAAATAGAAAATGCACCAGTACAAAGTCTTCAGGAGCTTTTAGAATATGTATTAAATGTAGATGTAAGGCAGTATGGAAACCATGGTGTGCTTGCTGATATCAGCATCAGAGGAGGATCATTTGATCAAGCTGTCATTTTATTAAATGGTGTCAAAGTAAGCGATCCTCAAACCGGACATCACAGTTTAAACATACCTGTTGACCTTGACAATATCAAGCGAATTGAAATACTCGAAGGACCCGGCTCCAGAATATATGGTGCAAATGCCTTTAGTGGTGCAATCAATATTATCACAGGTAGTGATAAGGATAAAAATGTAACAGCATCTCTAAGTGGTGGGGATTTTAAGTTATATAATGCAAAACTTGAGGGAACCTTTAATTCGGAGCATATAGACAACTACCTCTCTCTTTCAAGAAAAGGAAGTTCAGGATATACTGAAAATACTGATTTTAAAATGAATAATGCTTTTTATCAGACATCCTTCAGATCCGGATTGGGTGATTTAAAATTTCTTGCCGGTTATAATAATAAAGCATTTGGTGCCCACAATTTTTATCAGTGGCCGGGCGATCTGCAATTTGAGAAAACAAAAACAAGTTTTGCTAACATCAGGTTTTCTTCAGGTAAAAAAATCAAATATAATCAAAATATTTACTGGCGTCGTCACCAGGACTATTACACAACTCAAAGATTCGACAGTCTGATAAAACCCAATAACCACCTTACAAATATATATGGAATAGATTTTAACCTGAATTTTCAGTCAATTTTCGGACTTACAGCAATCGGAGCCGAATACAGGTACGAAACAATACTAAGCAATGTGCTTGGTCTGACACTCGGAGATACTATCCCTGTTCCGGGAGAACCAAACTGGATATTTACTCATGGTGCTGAGCGGGAAAATGCAGGTATTTTTCTTGAACAGGTAAAATATCTTAACAAGTTTTCTATTTCAGGTGGAATTTTAGCCAACTGGTATTCTGATTATAAATGGAATTTTTATCCCGGATTGGATCTGGGTTATCAGATTACTAAAAAAATTAAACTCTTCTCATCTATAAATAAATCTCTTCGTTTACCTTCTTTCACTGATTTATATTATAAAGGAAGATTTAATAATGGAAATCCTGATTTGTTGCCTGAAGAAGCAATAAGTTATGAAGCCGGTGCAAAATATTTTACCACACCTATAAAAGGACATGTTGCTATTTTCAGACGTGAAGGAAAAAATATTATTGACTGGGTCAGACTTCCTGATTCATTGATGTGGGAGAGTAAAAACATTACAGAATTGACAACTATTGGTTTTGAAATGTCAGGAAATCTGAATCTTCAAAAAATATTTAAACAAGATCTTGTCAGCAACCTGATATTTACTTATTCCTATATTCAGACTGAAAAACAAAGCGGAGAATATATCTCCAAATATGCATTGGATT
>JBDRPR010000221.1:0-5746 GCA_043826845.1 Bacteroidota bacterium | reverse complement strand
GGTATTATTAAACTATACAAATGTGATTGAAGGTCTTCTTTTTTCATTTTAGGGATTTTAATCCCAAAAGTAATAATACTACCTTAGCACATCAAAATTATTTTATCCCCAATAATAAAAACTTAATGCGTTATATCTTAAAAAAGTATATCTTTGCAAAATCTTTTAAAATGAGAATAATTAAATCTATATTATTGATTAGTAGTCTTGTGATGATTTTTGGGTGTAGTGAATACCAAAAATTGTTAAAAAGTTCAGACTTTGAATTGAAATATACCAAAGCCGTGGAGTATTATCAGAATGAAGATTATTTCAGGGCTTTATCATTATTTGAGGAGCTTTTGACCATGTACAAGGGAACAACAAAAGCTGAAGAAATTTATTATTTTTATTCTTATTGCCATTATAATCAAGGAGATCATATTTTAGCAGGTTATCATTTTGCAAATTTCAGTAAAACCTATCCAAATAGTAAGCATAAAGAAGAATGCATGTATATGAGTGCTTATTGTCTTTTCCTGAATTCACCAGAACCGTCATTAGATCAGTCATATACGTATAAAGCTATTGACGAATTGCAATTATTTATTAACAGGTTTCCTAAAAGTGAACGTGTTGCTCAGTGCAACGACCTCATTGGTAACCTAAGAACAAAACTTGAAATCAAATCATTTAATAATGCAAAATTATACTTTGATATTAGGGATTATAAAGCAGCAATAGTATCACTTAAAAATAGTTTAAAAGAATTCCCTGACACAAGATTCAGGGAAGAGTCACTTTTTTTAATTTTAAGATCCAGTTACATATTAGCTGAAAACAGTATTGAAAAAAAGAAACTTGATCGTTATCAGCAGACTTTGACAGAATATTATGCATTAATTGATGAGTATCCTCAATCTTCATATCTGAAAAGGGCTGAAGATATTTATGACAGTTCGCAGAAAATTATTGAAAAATTGAAAACAAATTAATTATATTTTTTTATTATGGTCGATTACAAAAAAACAAATGCTCCACAGACTACAATTACAAGAGATTTAGAGCAACTTGAGAAAAAAACCGGCAATGTTTACGAAACTGTTAGCATAATTGCTAAAAGGTCGAATCAGATCAGCCAGGAAATTAAAGAAGAATTAAGCAGAAAACTGGAAGAGTTTGCTTCATATACTGATAACCTTGAAGAAATTTTCGAAAACAGAGAGCAAATTGAAATCTCAAAATATTATGAACGTCTTCCAAAGCCTACATTAATTGCGTTTCAGGAATATCTTGAAGGAAAAATTTATTTCCGAAATCCAGAAAACAACTAAATAATATTGTGCTTAAAGGTAAAAAGATAATACTTGGAGTAACAGGTAGTATTGCTGCCTATAAATCTGCTTTTTTAACAAGATTACTGGTTAAAGAAGGTGCTATTGTAAAGGTAATAATGACTCCTTTGGCAAAAGAGTTTATTACTCCAGTGACTATGGCTACTTTATCACGGAATACAGTTCTTTGTGATTTCTTTAAATATGATGATGGAACATGGAACAGTCATGTTGATCTAGGTTTGTGGGCAGATTTAATGCTTATTGCTCCTGCAACCGCAAACACAATTGCTAAAATGGCTTATGGGATTTGTGACAACCTGCTTTTAACTACATATTTGTCGGTGAGGTGTCCTGTTGTTATCTGCCCTGCAATGGATTCTGATATGTTTAAGCATCCTGCTACAGAATCTAATATTGAAATTATTAAAAAACATGGTGTGACAATTATTGAACCCTCAGAAGGAGAATTAGCCAGTGGTCTGCATGGAAAAGGAAGAATGGAAGAACCGGAAAAAGTTATTGCTTTTCTGAAAAATTTCTTTCAGACAAAAAAAAAAATAAAAGGTAAAAAATTTCTCGTTACGGCTGGTCCGACTTATGAAAAAATTGACCCGGTAAGATTTATAGGAAATTTTTCATCAGGAAAAATGGGTTTTGCAATTGCAGAAAAACTGGCTGAATATGGAGCGAAAGTTCATCTTATTTTCGGTCCTACATCATTGAAATCGGATAATAAAAACATACAATATACTTCAATTACCAGTGCAGAAGAAATGTACAACGAGGTAATGAGTTCTTCCTGTGATAAAGATTGTATAATTATGGCTGCAGCAGTTGCTGATTATTGTCCTGTGAAGCAAGCTCAGGAAAAAATAAAAAAAACAGAAAAAACTATTTCACTGTATCTTGAAAAAACCAAAGATATACTTTTTGAGCTCGGAAAATCGAAAAAGAAAAATCAGTTATTAATAGGTTTTGCGCTTGAAACAGATCATGAAATTGAACACGCCAAAAAGAAATTAAAAAATAAAAATCTTGATTTTATTATCCTTAATTCATTAAATGATAAAGGTGCAGGATTTCAGTACGATTCAAACAAAATTATGATTATTGATAAATACAATAAAATTGATAACTTTGAGTTAAAGTCAAAGAATGAAGTGGCCGATGATATTATCAATAAAATTGAGAAATTGATTAAATAAATGCTGGTTACAGATATGTTTAATTAAAATTAATGAACACAGATGAGAAATTATAGCAGTTTTTTAATTATAATTTTTTTATTTTTTTCCTTTTATTCATACGGACAGGAACTTAATTGCAGAGTTCAGGTTGTTCATCAACAGATTCAGGGCACAAACAAGCAGGTATATCAGACCTTACAGAATTCTATTTTTGAATTTATGAATAATACAAAATGGACAGATCATGCTTTCACCATGGATGAAAGAATTGAGTGTAACATTATGATCAATATTACTAGTGAGTTGTCAACCGATGAATATAAGGCAACAATTCAAATTCAGTCAACAAGGCCGGTATTTAACAGTTCATATAATTCGATAATGTTTAATTATCTGGATAATGATTTTCAATTCCAGTATGTAGAGTATCAACCTTTGGATTTCAGTATAAGCACTTTTAATTCAAATCTTACGTCCACATTAGCTTTTTATGCATATCTGATTCTTGGTCTGGATTATGATTCTTATTCGATGAACGGAGGGCAGGAGTTCTATCAGAAAGCTGAAACGATTATAAATAATGCACAAAATGCAAAAGAAAAAGGCTGGAAAGCTTATGAAGGAAGTAAAAACAGATATTGGATAATTGAAAACCTGATGGATCAGAAATTCAGCGGTATCAGGGACTGTTTATATCAATATCATCGCATCGGAATGGATGTTATGTCTGAAAAACCTGATGATGGTCGTTCTGTTATTGCAGAATCACTGAAATTGATTCAACAGGTTCATCGGGCAAAACCAGGATCTTTTATCCTTCAATTATTCTTTAATGCTAAAGCAGATGAACTTGTAAATATTTTTTCTGAATCTTTTACTGATGAAAAAAGCCGCGTTTATGCAATTTTGAGAGAAGTTGATCCTGCTAATCTTTCCAAATATCAAAAATTGATGGAAACAACCAATTGATTGTTTTATGCTGAAATCAATTTTAATAAAAAATTATGCTTTAATTGATCATATAGAAATTTTTTTCACTAAAGAATTTTCAACTGTTACTGGTGAAACCGGTGCTGGTAAATCAATTATTCTTGGCGCTCTTTCTTTGATAATGGGACAACGGTTCGATACCGACTTATTGAAAAATAAAGAAAATAAATGTATTGTCGAAGGTCATTTTAAAATTTCAGATCAATTGAAAAATCTGTTTTCTGCTCATGATGTCGATTTTGAAAAAGAATCAGTATTTCGAAGGGAAATATTACCAAACGGCAAGTCCCGGGCTTTTATAAATGACACCCCTGTTAATCTTAATTCTCTTAAGGAAATTGCTGAAAAGCTAATTGATATCCATTCACAACATCAATCGTTAAATCTGAAAGACAAACTCTACCAGTTGCATATTGTGGATTCGATGGCCGAAAACCAATTATTGAGAAGTCAATATTTTGCCTTACTGACTGATTATAGAAAAGCAAATAAAGAACTTATTGATTTTAAAGCTCAATCAGCTAAGTCATTGACCGATCTGGACTATTATCAGTTTCAATTCGAACAACTAAAAAATGCAAATCTGCACAATGGAGAGCAGGAGGAGTTGGAAAACGAACTGAATGAACAGACTCATGCCGAAGATATTAAAACAGCACTATTTAATGCATGTGAAATAATAAATTCCAATGATATCAATTGCATCAATCAATTGAAGGAAATCAGATCAGGATTTGAAAAAATAAAAAATAATTATCGCACTTCTATTGAATATATAAACAGAATTGACAGTGTATTAATCGAGTTAAAAGATATTGCAGATGATTGCGAAAAAAAATGCAATCTTGTAGAATATGATTCTTCCAGAATTCAGGAAATAACAGATAAACTGAACCTGATTTATGAACTTGAAAAAAAGCACAATATGAATTCAATTTCTGATTTAATTGAACTACAAAATCAATTAAAAACAAGAATTGAGTCAATTGAATCATTTGATCAGAAAATTGAAGAACTAAATGGAGTTATAAAAAAAATTGGATTTCAACTTGATGATCGGGCTGTAAAAATTTCGGATTCAAGAAAAAAGGTTTCAGGAAAAATTGAAAAAGAGCTCGTTGCATATCTAAATCAACTGGGAATACCTTATGCAGTAATTAAAATAGATATTCAACCACTTGCTGAGTTTTCTGACAGCGGTAAAGATGAAGTAAGTATTTTATTTTCTGCAAACAATAAAGTGGAACCGGCAGAAATATCAAAAATTGCCTCTGGTGGAGAATTGTCACGATTAATGCTTAGCATAAAAGCATTATTGTCTGTAATAAATGATTTACCTAGTTTGATATTTGATGAAATTGATATGGGAGTTTCAGGCGATATTGCTCATAAAATGGGAAACATTATGTTCGATATATCTAAAAGAAATCAGGTTATAGCAATTACTCATCTTCCTCAGGTTGCATGCAAAGGAAATAATCACTATCTGGTATATAAGGAATTTAATCTGACAGGTACTGAAACAAAAATCAAACTGCTTAAAAAAGAAGATCGTATTCAGGAAATAGCCAAAATGCTTAGTGGTAATGAAATCACAAGCGCTGCTATTGAAAATGCAAAGGAACTACTTGAATATTAATGATTAATATTTATCTTTTTTTTAAACAATAATTTTTCGCTATTTTTGTAGTACAGAAACTATACAGGATTTGTAGATTAATTATTAATTAATGAGCAAGCGTGATCCGAAAATATGGACTGATTTTAATGCTTTTATAAGAAGAAATCGCAGAAGATTCCTTGTAAAGCAAAACCCTCACGTTATATGGCTTACCGGATTATCAGGTGCAGGAAAAACAACACTTGCAATAGCTTTAGAAAAAGAAATTCAATCAAAAGGGTATTTTACAAAAAGTTTCGATGGTGATATTATCCGTAAAGGCTTGAATAAGGATCTTGGCTTTTCAATTGACGATAGAATTGAAAATATTCGCAGAATTGCCGAGCTTACAAAAATATTTCTTGATAGCGGAATTATTATAATCATAAGTTTTATTACTCCAACCATCCAGATGCGCGATCTTGCAAAATCTATCACTGGAGAACACAGATTTGTTGAAGTTTTTGTTAATGCTCCTATAGAAGTATGCGAAAAAAGAGATGTGAAAGGGTTATATGCAAAAGCAAGAAGGGGTGAAATAAAAGATTTTACAGGAATAGATTCTATATATGAAATTCCATTAAAACCTGATA
>JBDRPR010000220.1:0-2558 GCA_043826845.1 Bacteroidota bacterium | reverse complement strand
TATGGGTGTGTCCAGTAAGTTGAACCAAATCCTGAAAATGTTCCGCCTACAAACAATTTTCCCTGATATTCTTCCATTGCCATTACAGCATCGTTAATATTTGCCTGATCTCCAACCTTGTTCCAACTTGTGTCATTCCAGAAAGCAAGATAGTCTCTATATAGTATTCCTTCTGCATTAAGAAAAGAACCTCCGGCATATAATTTGTCATTAAATATTTTCATGCTTGATATACCTCCTGATGGCATACCTCCTCCGAAAACATACCAGTTTAAACTGTCCCATGCAGCAATACTATGTGCCACATTACCGCCTACATCTCCAAAACCACCACCTAAATATAGTTTATTATTGTCAGTATATAAACAACTTATAGTAGACACCCCACCGTTAATATAAAAATTAGTACTTGTACTATTAATCCATTGTTGTGCATAATTATACTTGATAAAAAATATTAGGGTTATTAATATAAATAATTTCAGTTTAAGCATACTATCCATATTTTTATAAAAGGCAACCTTTATTTAACTATTTTTTTACAATCAATTTGCTTTCCATCAACTTCAAGGCAATACATATATTGCCCTGCTGCCCATGACGAACAATTAATCTTTATTTTATCGTTATCGCTTTTAACAGAAAAATCAGCAATAACTTTTCCCAATATGTCTTTTATTATGATTTTTCCTTCTGTATCTTTTGAAAGCCCGAATGGGATTATGGTTATATCACTTACCGGATCGGGATAATTTTCTCCCAGATAAATTATTTCATTATAGTTCTCTGAAAATTCTTTTGTAGGGAATTTTAATGATTTTGTTCCTTCTTCTACAGGGCAATCGGGTACTTGTTCGCCTGTGATTTTTTCAAGAATTGATTGAGCACTAAAAACAGCTCTGTGTGGAGGACATTCGTAAGCTAAATTACGAACAAAATCCAAATCTGTGCTGTCCATTGCGTAGATCAATTTATCCTGCTGATATAAAGATAATAAAATTTGATGTAATTGTACAAATTTTTCAACTTCAGGAATACTAACAGGCAAAGTATTAAGTTTATTTGATGCTTCAATGTAATTTCCATCTGCCAGATAAACAGCAGCTAATAATTCGTTTGCATCAACACTGCCTTCATTTTCAAGTAATATTATTGCCTCGCTTTTTCGATAATCTGCTGTATCAAGTAATTGATTTAATATATCAGATAAATAGGATGTCCTGATACTGGTATTCCAGTCAATCAAACGCTGCACAACCTCTGCTGTTACAATATAAGGATTATATGCCTGCAATTGTTTTAAATATGATGCAATACCGACAGGAATATTGTTTAATCTTTCATGAAAACAAGGATAAACATCGCTGGAAACAGGAAGATTCATTTCCATTACATTCTTAAAATTGCCCGGTGATAGTGCATCGTACATATTCATTTTAAAAATATTACGAATTTTACAAAGTTTATTTTATTTCAAAACCATTTTCTCACTCCTTACCATTTTCCCATCCACAACCAAATTACAAACATAAGTTCCTTTTGCCCAGCCGCTTGAATTTATCAATGTTTTCTCAGATGTTACAGGAATTGTAGTTTTAATATGTCCGTTTAAACCTGTAATTTTTATGCTGACCGCATGTTCGCGCGCATCTCCAGATGCGTGCGTATAATCTACTTCAGCATAAAAATTCCCATCACTTGGGTTGGGGTAGAGTTTGAAGTTTAGGTTTTCTGGATTTACTATGCCTACTCCGGTATCATTAACTATAGTTATTGTTTTACATGCAGTTTTAACACAGCCTGTGTCATTTACTGTAACACAAACATTATATGTACCGGTATCTGTGTAGGTATGCAATGGGTCTTTTATATTTGCCGTGCCTGAATCTCCAAAGTCCCAATCCCAGCTTTGTACATAGGCATTATTGTTATAAAACTGTGCAGCCTGTCCTACATAAAATGTATCTTCGTAAGTTTGAACTCGTGGTTGTAGGTATTTGCAGGTGGTATCCGGTGGCATGTACCACCTGGCAAGACCAACAGCAGTATCTCCTCCTGCTTTTGTAAAAGAACCCCCAACATATAAAGTATCTCTGAAAACCTGCATAACATTAGAATATCCACCACTTAATCCACAACCTAATGTATCAAACTTTGTTCCATCCCAACGGGCAACATAATTAAATGGTATTCCTTCAATGGAATCACTACCTATACATCCATATATATCACCTCGATAAAATTCAAAATCATTAATATTCTCATACTGACTATCGTCCTGTAATATACCTTCCCAATTAAATCCATCATAAAAAGCAAGTCCATCACATAAAAGAGAGTCATCAACTACATTAAACTGACCACAAACATACAAGAAATTATTAATGGTATCTACTCTCATTCTACCCATATAAAAGTTTGTGCTACCACCAACACTTACCCAACTTGTCCCGCCAGCATATTTTGCTAATGATCCCCAACCTCCAACCATATATAATTCATTATTAAAAACTTGTAGCCCCCATGCGGTTGGCATATCTCCTACATCAATAAAATTT
>JBDRPR010000219.1:0-6065 GCA_043826845.1 Bacteroidota bacterium | reverse complement strand
GGCTCTGATTATTGAAGATCCTGAATGCGTTTTTATTGGACAGGGTGCATCAATTGATTATTACGGAAAAAAAATATATATTTCTGCTGTTTTTGGTAATTATAAGTCTTTTAATGAGGGGGCTATGAGAAGAGATGAATTGGATGTGCCGTTCACAAATAAGAAACATGGTCTAAAGAATCCTGATGCGAAAATATGTAAAAAGTGTGAAAAGGTAAGTAATATAGCTGAGCTTCAGAAGGGTTTATATGTAAAAGATGGATTTGTATATTTTAAATATGATAATCTGAAAAATCTTAAAAAGATAATGAAAGAGTCAGGAGACGGTATTGCTGTTGACGTTGTTCAGAAGGCTCAATATCCCTGTATTGGAGCAAATATTATTGATAATTCAAATCCAATTAAAGGAATTCCTACTAAAAGGCTTTATAGTGCAAAAATGTTTAAAAAGAATTTGATAACAGATAAAAAGGAAAGTAAGCTAAAAATTGATGTATGTATTGGTCCATTCCCCAAAAAATTAACATATCTGAATCCTGATGAATACGAGTTGAATTTAATGATTATTCAAAACAAACATATCTGTTATAATATTTATCCTTATTTTGATCTGCAAGGTGATATTGAATATGATAATCCATTGGATTTGCTGGCAGATACCGTTACATTTGGTGTGAACAGCGATTATATCCCCAAGGTAACATCTTCTACACTAAATTTTAAAATTCCTTTTGATCAGGCAAAGTTTACTTATGACAGAACTGATATTGAACCATTCCTGCTGGCATTAAAAGAACCCGAATTTGTAATAAAAGAATTAAATATACATGCATTTTCTTCAATTGAGGGTAGTGAATCTCAGAATGAGATGTTGCAGAAAAAACGTGCTGAAAGTATTATCAAATCGTTAAGTGAGAGACAGAAATCAATTATACCGAAAACAAATATTACTACAGGTGAAAATTGGGATGAATTTGTCAGAGATATTTCAGGCACTGAGTTTCAGAATATGGCATCAATGAAAATTTCTGAAGCACAGAATTATATAAAAGAAAAAAATCTTACTGAAAAGCTCGAACCCATTTTAACCAATCATCGTTATGCTAAAATTTCCATGCTGGTAAAATATGAAATTGAAGGGAAGAATGAACAAAATTATGTGGTAAAAATGTTTAATGATGCAGTGAAACGAAATGATGTAGTGGAAGGATTATCAATTCAGAAATATATTTTTAAAAAGGTTGTGTCAGGTAATTATGATGCAAATGCAGTAAAAGATATGGATATTCCTGAAATGTCAAAGTTCGCAGGATTATTAATGAATAAACTATGGCTTGAACGTTTTGTCGGCAAAGAAGATATTAGTGAAGAATGTTGCAATAGAGTTGACAAACTTAGTCAACTGGATCCTTCAAATGATTACATAAAATTCAATCAATTGTATTGCAATTTTATTTACAAGCATATTGAAAATGATGCCCAGGTATCAGAAACACAGGCAGCTATTGATGGCATGTATGAATCATCTCTTTCAAAAGAGACCATTGATCTGCTGAATCTTGAATATCAGTTTCATATAATTAACTCTCTGGATACTACGGATAAAGCTTCTTCTCTTGTTCTTGAAAGCCTTGACAGAATTAAACTTCTTGTAGATATAAAAGAATCTGACTGGCAAAACTCACTAAAACTTGCATATGTATTTATGGGGCAAAAAGAATATGATTTTGCCGCAAAATTACTAGAACCTTTTATCGAGAAAAAATCTGTCTTTGAAGAATTGGTGTTTTTGTACTTATCATTATGCAGCAGGTCTCCTAGCCGTGTATATTCAAACCGTTTTGTAACTGCTAATAAAAGAGCATTCCAAATTAATTCTAAAAGATATTGTGAGCTTTTTGATGGTTCAAAATTTTCTGTACAGATTTTGGAAAATACTCTGGTAAAAGAAATATATTGTAAAAAATGCAAAAAATGAAGACACTGATTTTTTATCCGGTTTTTATTATTCTGTGTGCAATTACAGTAAATGCACAAGAGTTTGATTTGGAAAAAACTTTTAATCCCACGTTATCTGAGGACAATAGAAAAGAAATAAAAGAAAACATTTTTAATTATTCTCAGATGATAAAAGCAAATCCTGATGATGCCATTGCGTTTTTAAACAGAGGAGTAGCATATGCAAATCTGGGATTATACCCTGATGCGATCACCGACTATAATAAATCTATAATGATTGATTCAACTATTCCTCAGGCATATTATAACAGAGGAATTGCTAAATCCAGATTCAGATATACAAAACCTGCCTGCCTGGATGTTAAACATGCAGCCGAATTGGGCCTCGATATTGCTAAAAAAAGCTATAATGCAAACTGCGGATTGTTTATGAGTGAATTGGGAGAATTGGAATAAAAATCTGAATTATTGAGGTTTGGTAATAATTTTAAAGTTTTATTATTTTTATATCATTTATGTTGCTGTTGTCAGTATTATGAATTCTTAATATGTAAACGCCATTATCAAGATTCTTAACATCTATTTTTTGTTTAGAATTAAATATCATCATCCTTTTACCGGCAATATCAAGTATTTCAATTCTTTCAATTTTGTCAAACTCAATTCCGGAAATATTAATTTCATTATAGGTAGGATTTGGGTAAACTGAAAAATCATTTTGTTTATTTTTGATCTGTGATACATTACTAATTAAGCTACAAGTTGATGGGAAGGTATTATTATAATACCAATTCCTGACAATTTCGATTTCATCTTCATATGGTTCAATACCTAATATTTGGATTGTAGTATCTCTGAACCAACCAAACATAATTGTCAAATGGAGAGTATCATCTGGAGCCAACTCATTAGGACCAGAACTCCCAACTCCTCTTCTGTCTCCACAATAGTTATTTTCAGTTAATTCTGACCAGGGAGGCATGATCACACCACTCGTTCCCCAGCCCATTGAATCTGATGATCCCGGGAACGAATAATTGGTTTCAATTATTCCTCCATAACCTGTGCTGTCGTATGTTAAAGAAGTTGAATCTCTCCACTTTCCTCTTAAAAGATTATAATAATCATTAAAATACAATGGATCACTTGTTGGATTTTGAAAACCAAGATTATTGAAATGAATAAATTTCGACAATAGTAATTCTTCATCTGCCTCATCCACAATATAATCATGGTCGTTATCTACTCCATCATTATTTGCCTTTAGTCCGCTTAAAAATGTTATTGTCTGAACTGGTGGATGCTCCCCATAAGAATTTCCATTACCATCTCCGTCCCATATATCATTATAAAAGTAAAAAGAATTTGATTTCACGTGAGAACCAATATAATCATCCATAAAATATCCAAGGTCACCATCAGACCATATTCCTGCATAGACATCCTGATATGTTGTATCTGATCGGTTAATTATTGTAAGATCTAGAAATGTTTGATAGTTAACCATATCTATTGAATCATTAGGAGGATTATCAAATGAATATGAGTAAGCTGTGGCACGCACTTCCAACCCCATCTTTTTACTTCCTGTGTTTCCATGGTTTGTCATACAATCATTAAATATCCAGTAAAGCATTTGATCTCCTTTTAATTCTGGATAATCACCATTATATGGGTTATATTCGCCATCCAGATCATTATCTACAAATGGAGCTAAATAATGTGCCATATTACCATTTCCGTGAGCAGGCCATGTTCTGATATTATTGGGTATCTTATACGTTCCATTTGTAACATTGCCACAGACGAAGTTTGTTATAAACTCATTAATCATCTCACAATCAATTTTCCATATTTTATCATATAATCTGGCATCAGAAGTATCAATTGATGCATTTATAGTATCAAGTGGACCCGGGAAAAAATCATCACCATGAAAAGCAGAATCATTTGTTTGCATATACAATTCATTCTGATTTTGATATCTATTTGCCGCTATGCGCATTTCTCCGGCTGGATCAATCCCTCCAATCCAAAAACCTGAGGCAAATAACGAGTTTTTCCCACTTCCTTTTGGAACTTCATACAAAGGACTCCCTGTTTTATCCCAAAAAAATGTACCCCTGTTCATATATCCAGCTTTTACCATATTAACATCCAGATATTTTGCATTATCAATGGTTAATCCTTTTCCGAAATTATCATAATTACTAAAGTCAAGAATATACAGACATTCTTTTGAAGGTGCAAACCATAAATTGCCTAGATTATCATACCTTAGATTATTTTTATATGATATATTTTCAAAATCTACATTAATTGATATTTTTTGTGAATCAATGCTGAAAACTTCATAGAAATTAGAGCTTGTGGTTGTTTTTTCATGAGAAAAAATTATATTACCATTTTGATTTTTTGCAATTAATTCAATTCTTGTTGGAACGTCAAAAGGAGTTTGATATATATCCTCATATGCATAAATTGAGTTTCCACATATGATATTTAACTGATTAATGCCTCCAACCCATAAATTCTGGTTATTATCCTCTACAATTGAACACACATAGTACAATGTGTCAAAACCTGTAGGACTTACCTTGATGATGTTAGTGCCAGATAATTTGTATAAAAATCTACTTCCAAAATATAGTGTATCAGTACTTGTTTTAAATAAAATTGGTCTTGACATCGAAGAATTAAAGGCAACAGGTAAATCAAAATGTGTCCAAACTGAACCATTATAAACAGACAGGGCAGTGTCACCCTCTATTGTATACATATTTGTTCCATCAAATAATACAGAATAAATGTTCTCTGCCAATAAACCATTTTGAATATCATAAGACTCCCAATATCCCGGATATTTTATACTAATTCCGCTATCTGTTGCGATGTAGATGATATCATCATAAATATAAATATCATTAATATAATTTGATATAATTGGGGAATTCGCTGTATTAAAATATTCCCAGTTTACTCCATCAAAAACACCAAGGCCGGCACCATCATACCCGATCCAGATATTATCATAGGAATCAATTTCCATATCTGTCTTCGTTGTATTTGATGAATATGAAGAATCATAATAGGTTGTAACGATTTGAGAAAAGTAAAAAATAGGGCTTAATCCTAAAATGAATGTAATTAATTGTTTTTTCATGGTAAAACTTTTTAAAAATACAAATTGAAAATACAATATATTCAATACAAATGTAATAGTTAAATTGCAAATAGTAGTTTTGAGTTTACCAACGGACTGTATAATTGATCAATTTATTGATAATTTGGGTCATTTCAGTCCTTCTATTTTACCTTAACAACTGCGGTTTATTTATGAGTGAACTAGGGGAATTGAAATAGCAGAATAAAACCGATATTTCAAAAGCAGTTTCTATTGCCCCATATTAAGTTTTTTGTTAAGTTCTATTGCATCTGTATTTGCTTGCTGTTGGTGCCCGTTATTCTTTTAATCTTTTGACTATATTATAAATATCAATCCATTCTTTTTTTATAAATTCAGTATTAAATTTTCGTTCATTCAATTTTCTGCCACTTAAATCATATTCTATTCCTTCAAAAAATGCAGAGTTTGGTTGAATAATTCCGGAGAATTTTAATTTTCCATTCATATGATAGCATTTAATCATACCCATAATTACATTGTTTTTAAGCACAAATTCAATTTTCAAATTCTCATTCGGAAAATATTCTTTAATAACACCTTTTATACTATCATTTTTCATGTAAACTTCATATTTCAATTTTCCAAATTTTTGTGAAGTATTTAAACTGTCGAAGTCTATTATTTTGTCAAGTTCATCGTAAATTCTCCAAATACTATCCATTTTGTTATTTAAATAAAATCCTATTTTGCTAATTTTTATACATATTACAGTATCTCTTTGGTGAGTATTTTCATGTTTAGTTATGGAGGTGTCATTTTTGGGTTTAAAACCAATACTGTATTTTATTAATGTATCTATATCATAAAAGACCCACATACCTTGTTTTAATCCATTATTGTCAGTCTTATTTATATTATTGATATCAAACCCTTGAGAAAATGTATAAGAGTTTAATACTATTAGAATTAATATTGTATG
>JBDRPR010000218.1:0-6542 GCA_043826845.1 Bacteroidota bacterium | reverse complement strand
TCAAACTGAAAGAAGTTTTGATTGACAATACAAATCCATTACATATTATACAAAAAGTCCTAAAAAAACAGGAAAAAAGTATCCCGATAGAAGGATATTCTTTTAATGGATTCTATCGAGAAACTACAAAAATTAATAATTTATATACAGCATTACTTGAGGCGGCATTTACATCATTTAGGAGAAGGAATAAAGATAAAACTGAAAAAAACATTGCGCTTACCAGAATTGATGCGTTAAGATATACTATGAATTACAATTTAAATAAAAGAGACTGGTATTATTATGATAATTATTTGTATCACTTAGACTTATGGACTGAGTGTTACACAAAGAAGAAGTTTTTAGATGTAAGTGAAAGTGTATTTACAAAATGTATTACAATTAATGATGGCACAAAAGAACAGTTTTTAATCTTGTTCTATTATAATACTGATCATGAATATGTTGGTGAAATCCTAATAAATAAAGACAACTATTATATAGTTGGCTATCAAATTCAAAGCAAATCATATACACAAGAAAAACCAGGGGAGTTATCATATGATAGAAATGGTAAATCATTTAAGCCTACGAATCTGACATTAAAGTTTGATTTTATTGAAATCGAGAATAAAATATATATTAATCGTATTAGGGATATTCGAAACTGCATTTTTGTAGACTCAATTACAGGCGAAATATCAGAAGATGTTGAGATCTCCCGGGAATATATAGTTGATAATATTCAACCTAAAAAGAAAAATCCAATTTCTTCACAGGAAAAAATGTTTTACATGACTCCTCTTGAATATCAAGGATTAAAATATGATTCTGCTTTTTGGGCAAATTATTCGTTTTATAGTAATGCTGAATTAGAGCAAAAAATAAAAAATGACCTTGAGAAAGATACACCATTAAGACTGCAATTTAAGAATAGCCAACTTGCAGATATACTACCTAAGCTAAGTAATACGAAAAGTCAAAAAGTATTTAATAATGTTTGGAATGACTTCCTGTCTGATCCGAATATCTATATAAAGAACTATGAAGAATTTGAAAAGTTTGCAGATTCACTGGAAATTAGTAATGAGTTTGATAAGGCTATTCTGATAAGAAAATTTCTTGTTGAAGAAAATTACAACTATCCTTGGTCATATTTATATTTAGCTGATAATTATTATGAATCAAAGGAATGGGTCTATGCAGCTGAAAACTATTCACTATTTTTAGACAAGATGAAGAAACCATATAAAAACTTAAATGAGATACGAAAAGTTGTAAAAAGCAAGCTGAAGTACATAGAAAATAAATAAATGCCAGTTGCTAACAAACGCTATGTACAATAAGGGATTGCGTGGTTTTCACTGTCAACTCGCTAAGAAGTTTGAGCGGGGACAGAATGCTTAAATTACTGACGAAACCCTTATTGCACATAGCTAGAACGTTGAAATCATAATACCCACTTCTCATTCAAATGCTCCATATCCTTTCCAACTTTCTTATCAAGTAACCTTGCATAAATTTTTGTCATGCTAATAGAAGAGTGTCCAAGCATCTTTGAAACAGATTCGATGGGAACGTTATTATTAAGCGTTACAGTGGTTGCAAAAGTATGACGGGCAAGATGGCTGGAAAAGTTCTTATTGATGCCACAGAGATCAGCAATTTCTTTTAAATAAGCATTCATTTTCTGATTTGATTTAACAGGGAGTAAAACATTACAGGTAATGCAACTTTCATCATTTTTGTATTTATCAAGAATTTGCTGGGTAACAGAAAGAATGGGAATGCTGCTCAGGTTATCTGTTTTTTTGCGTTTTATTTTAATCCATTTACCACCATCGGTTCCGGTAACAATATTGGTTTTATTCAATAGTTTCAAATCAGAGTGAGCTAAGCCGGTAAAACAGGAGAAAACAAAACAGTCACGAATTTGCTCCAGTCTTGGAGTGTTGAATTGTTTATTTATAATAGCGTCAAGTTCTTCTTCGTTAAGAAATCCACGGTCAACTTTTTTAAGACGCATTTTAAAGTTTACAAAAGGATCTATATTAAGATCACCATTAGAAATTGCTATATGAATAATTTTCTTGAAATTTTTCAAATATTTCATTGTTGTATTATGGGAGCATTTGCGTTCTGTTTTAAAGTATAATTCATAGCCAACAATAAATTCAAGGTTCAGTTCCCTTAAATACAGGTCATCTTTTTTATACTTTTTTTTAATAAAAGCTCGGGTATGCATCAGGGAAGTCTCATATCTTTCAACAGTTTCAGGGGAATAGTCAATTCCAATTAATTGTTTTATTCTATTATTGTGTTCCTGATACAATTCAAGAATTTTTTTGCCTTTGTCTTCTTCAATTCCAAGAAAAGCATTCCTGAGTACTTCAGGAGTAATATCTTTTCCGCTCTCACGCAAGTGTTTATGATGTTCAAAGATAGTTGCAGTAATTGAATAGATATAGCTTCTTAAATCTTGAGCCTTTTTTATAGCACCTATAATGGTATTGTTTTGGACATTCCATATACTAGAGTCAATATTTCGGTGAAGAGACATTTCGAGTCTTTTGGCATTAATGCTAATTCTAAGATATAAAGGCATTTCACCGTTTTCTTTAATTCTGTGCTTTTTAGTGAAAAAGCTTAAACTGAATGTGTTCCTGTTTTCCATAATTTACTTCATTTTTAGTTGTATAAAATTAGTTAATATGGAATTAATTTGAAAATGCAAAAGGCTGTAAACAAGTGCAAAAGCACCTTAAAGTAGTCCATTTTTTTTCAAAATGGTGTGGACTACTTTAGGACTACTGATTGCCCCGAAAAGTGCACTTTTTTAACCATTTGGCAGAAAACAAAAATGCCTGATAACTTTCGTTTTCAGGCATTTGCTTCATTTTGCGTAGTCACTTAGCGGAGAGAGGGGGATTACTTGCGTGATCCCGTTGTGGTAGGCTACAATCAGGAAAATATCCCGACTGCTGCGCAATTGATATTTTGTCTCTTCAGGCAAGATCGGGATTACCTCACTTCGTTCGGTGATCCCGTTAGGAGTGGCTACAATCAGGAAAATATCCCGACTGCTGCGCAGTCGTGGATTTTTTATATCTCAGAACTTTTGCAAGCGAGCTTGCACGTTCTGAGATATAAAAAATCCCGCTTTCGCGGGATATTTTACTGTTTGGCGGAGAGAGGGGGATTCGAACCCCCGGTACCGGTTACCCAGTACGTCAGTTTAGCAAACTGGTGGTTTCAGCCACTCACCCACCTCTCCAATATGTCGTTAAAAAGAAGAGTCAGTTTAGCATCCGCTAACTAGCGGATCAGCCACCCACCTCTCCATAGAAAAAATGTTACAATAAATATTTTAATAAACCTCGTTTCCACCTTATGTGGATCGGCCAATTACTAGCAAAATCTTCACAAAAGTACAAAAAATCCCTCTATCAGCAAAAAAAAATAATTTCAAATGCTATTGTTTTCCTTCAGTATCATCTTTCTTTTTTGTAGGATTGGCAATACTATCACGCATTGAAGTATCTGCTTCAATGTTTTTCATCCTATAATAATCCATAATTCCAAGATTACCATTTCTAAAAGCTTCGGCCATAGCTTTTGGAACTTCAGCCTGAGCTTCAATCACTTTTGCCTGCATTTCCTGCCCAAGCGCTTTCATTTCCTGTTCACGGGCAACAGCCATAGCTCGTTTTTCCTCAGCTTTTGCTCTTGCAACTTTAAGGTCGGCTTCAGCCTGATCTGTTTGCAGTTGAGCTCCAATATTTTTTCCAATGTCAATATCTGCTATATCTATAGATAAAATTTCAAAAGCAGTTCCTGCATCAAGACCTTTATTAAGAACAACTTTAGAAATTGAATCAGGATTTTCTAGCACTTTTTTATGCGATAATGCCGAACCAATTGAAGACACGATGCCTTCACCAACTCGGGCAATAATAGTTTCTTCACCTGCACCCCCAACAAGTTGCTTGATATTTGCACGAACTGTCACCCTTGCTTTAGCTATAAGTTGAATACCGTCTATAGCAACAGCAGCAACCGGAGGAGTATTAATCACCTTTGGATTTACTGACATTTGAACTGCTTCGAAAACATCTCTACCTGCAAGGTCAATTGCAGTAGCCATTTTAAAAGTAAGATCAATATTCGCTTTAGATGCGGAAACCAATGCATGAACAACTTTTGAGACATGACCACCTGCAAGGTAGTGAGCTTCAAGTTCGTTCCTGTTTAATGGAATTCCTGCTTTTGATGCTTCAATCATAGCTTGAACAATAATTCTTGGCGGAACTTTTCTCCACCTCATAAAAATAAGTTGGAACAAACTGATTCTTACGCCTGAAACTAAAGCCTGAAACCATAATCCCAACGGAATAAGGTACAATAATAACCATAAAAGAATAATAGCACCAACTGCAATCGCAATATAAAATCCTGGAGACATTTTATTAAGTATTTAAAGGTTTAACAATAATTATATTATTTTCAATTTTTCTTACTACTATTTCTGTATTTTGATCAATAAATTCATTCATTGATTTTGCTTCATAAAATTCATCATTTATCTGAATCTTTCCCATAGGTGCCAAACGGGATACGCTTATTCCGATATCACCAGCTTTTACCTTTTCAAGTTCAACAGCATTTATTTTGTAATCAATAGATGATCTTAGCATAAGCTTTTTCCATGTACGACTACGGAGTGCAAATACCAGGGAAGTTATTACTACAACAGATGTGCCTGCTAAAGCATAATTTCCACCCTCATTACCATAATTGTCATAAGCCAGATAAACTGCAGCGGCAAGTGATAATACTCCACCAATACCAGCTACTGTCACTCCGGGAATCACTAAAAACTCAAGTAAAATCAATATTATACCAAGTAAAATCAATAAAATAATCCCGGTAACAGTCATAAAAATTTAATCTATAGTAACGTTTAAACCCCTCTTTATTAATTTTTCACGAATAGGTTTTAAAATCTCCATCGTTCCTTTTTTTACATCACACTTTCCTTTATAGTGAGTAATATAGGCACATTGTTCAGCCTGTATTTTATCATGCTTGCATATATCAGTCAGACATTCAATCACATGTTCAAAAGTATTTACTTCATCATTGTGCAAAATCAAAAAGTATTTCTTATACTTTTCGTGATCGACACTATCCCATGTAATCTGTTTCTGTTTGGTTTTGTCTTTTAAAGTCATAATGAAACAAAAGTAGTTATTTTTTTTATTGTCCAAGCAATCTTAGTGCTTCATTTATTGGAATTTTTTGTTTCCCATTGTAAGAAACAACAAAAGCATCTTTAATTCCATCGTTAATTAATACACTTTTCATCTGTGTAGCCTGATCATAGCTTTTAAAATTCCCAACTGAATATATAGTAATTCCATTAACATCCTTATACTGATCAAGACCTTGAGTTGAAGCGACTTTGATAAAATCTCCAACTACAGAAGTCGGCACCTGCTCTTTATATGCCCCTATCTGTACTTTAAAAACAATTTCAATATTTTTTGTATCACCCAAGTCAGTTGAAGTATTATTTACAGGCTGCTCTGTCATTTTAACAGATTCTGTATTGGCAAAAATATCAGAACCATTTGACTTTTCAATATTTTTTGCTTCACCTACCGATAATCTTTTCCCATTAAAATAGGCAGTTACAAATGCATCTCCAATGCCCAGTTTTACAATACGATCTTTTTCAGCATCCGCAATATTGTAATCGTTGAAAATCCCGGTTGTGTACCTAGTAAATCCGTACTGAGTTTTTTCCTCATATATGGGTTTCAAATTATACAATTTATCATGAGTAATAGGCTGTTTATACACACCAATCTGAACTGTATATAACAAACCATTCACTTTATTGAGATCAGTACCTGTTACAATACTTTCCTTAGGAATATTTGACGTATTTGATTGGTCAGAATTTGAAGTATTTTCAACAACTCGATTATTATCAGCAAGTGCAGAACTTGACACTCTGTTTTTTATAGCATCAACTTCGGCCTTAGCAAGAGCATTATATGATTCTTTTTCAGATACTCCAGCATCTTTTATGATATTTCTTGCTTCATATAACTGAATTCGTTTTCCATCTTTATATGCAACAATAAAAGCATCACGGTAACCCATTGTTTTTACTTCGTCTTTCACTATTGTTGCTCCCTCATAAGTTTTGAAAAGTCCTACAAGATATCTTGTATATGCACTTCCGGCAAGAATTTCTCCTGTAACAGGATTTAAACCTCCAAATGCATCAGGCTTGATAGCGCTTTTAAAAGCTCCGATCTGAACTTTGAAAACAATCCCGCCAGGAAGTGGTTCGTTCATAGGAATTGGATGAGCAACAGAATATTTAGATACCGGTTCAATTGAATAATTTAATATTTCTGAAACTACGTTACCCGATTTAACTACATTATTTACATCAGTAGTATTATCTGTATTATCAACAACGTCAGTATTATCCGTATTATCAACAACGTCAGTATTATCCGTATTATCAACAACGTCAGTATTATCCG
>JBDRPR010000217.1:0-9363 GCA_043826845.1 Bacteroidota bacterium | reverse complement strand
AGCTTCAGGTGGAAGTGGTGCAACTCCTTATAACTGGAGTACCGGTGCAACAACTGCAGCAATAACTGTAAGTCCTGCAACAACAACAACTTATACTGTGACTGTGACTAATACAGCAGGTTGTACAATTACAACAAGCAGAATAGTAACAGTAAATGCATTGCCGACTGCTACAATAACTCCTGCAACATCAACAATATGTGCCGGATCAAGTGCAACCTTAACGGCTTCAGGTGGAAGTGGTGCAACTCCTTATAACTGGAGTACTGGTGCAACTACAGCAGCAATTACTGTAAGTCCGGCAACAACAACCACATATACTGTGACTGTAACCAATACAGCGGGTTGTACAGCAACAACAAGCAGAATAGTAACAGTGAATGCATTGCCAACAGCTACAATAACTCCTGCAACATCAACAATATGTGCTGGAACGAGTGCAACATTAACAGCTTCAGGTGGAAGTGGTGCAACTCCTTATAACTGGAGTACCGGTGCAACAACTGCAGCAATAACTGTAAGTCCTGCAACAACAACAACTTATACTGTGACTGTAACTAATACAGCAGGTTGTACAGTAACAACAAGCAGAATAGTAACAGTGAATGCATTGCCGGTTGCAACAATAACTCCTGCGACATCAGCAATATGTGTAGGATCAAGTGCAACATTAACTGCCTCAGGTGGGAGTGGTGCAACTCCTTATAACTGGAGTACCGGTGCAACAACTGCAGCAATAACTGTAAGTCCTGCAACAACAACAACTTATACTGTTACTGTGACTAATACAGCAGGTTGTTCAGTTACTACAAGCAGAATAGTAACAGTTAATGCATTGCCAACAGCTACAATAACTCCTGCAACATTAACAATATGTGACGGAGCAAGTGCAACATTAACGGCTTCAGGAGGAAGTGGTGCAACTCCTTATAACTGGAGTACTGGTGCAACTACAGCAGCAATAACTGTAAGTCCTCCAATAACAACAACTTATACTGTGACTGTAACCAATACAGCGGGTTGTACAGCAACAATAAGCAGAATAGTAACAGTAAATGCATTGCCGGTTGCAACAATAACTCCTGCAACATCAACAATATGTGCCGGAGCGAGTTCAACATTAACTGCCTCAGGTGGTAGTGGTGCAACTCCTTATAACTGGAGTACCGGTGCAACTACAGCAGCAATAACTGTAAGCCCTGCAACAACAACGACCTACACAGTAACTGTAACAAATGCAGCGGGTTGTACAGCAACAACAAGCAGAATAGTAACAGTAAATGCATTGCCAACTGCAACAATAACTCCTGCAACATCAACAATATGTGCCGGATCAAGTGCAACATTAACAGCCTCAGGTGGGGGTGGTGCAACTCCTTATAACTGGAGTACAGGTGCAACGACTGCTGTAATAACTGTAAGTCCTGCAACAACAACGACATATACAGTAACTGTAATGAACGCATCGGGCTGTTCGGCAACAACATCTTCAACAGTAACCGTAGATGCAATACCAACTGCAATAATAACTCCTTTAACATCAGCAATATGTGCTGGCGGTTCGATCACTTTGACTGCATCAGGAGGAATACTTTATAACTGGAGTACAGGAGCATCCAACGCATCAATCACTGTTTCTCCTGCTTCAACAACAGCTTATACAGTTACTGTTTATAATGTGGCTATGTGTAGTGATACAGAGACATCTACAGTTACTGTAAATCCTTTGCCCATAGCAAATGCCGGTACAGATCAGACAATACCTAATGGAACCAGTACTACACTTGATGGAAGTGCATCAGGAGGTTCAGGAACTTTTGACTATCTATGGAGTCCTGCTGGTTCTTTGATTGATCCGGCAGTTGAGGATCCAACAACGACGATACTTTCAGCATCAACTACGTACATATTAACTGTTACTGATGCTATTACAGGGTGTCAAAATACTGATAATGTATTAATTAATATTTCAGGTGGAGCTTTAGCTGTTACAGCAACAGCTTCTCCAACATCGATATGTTTAGGAGGTTCATCACAACTAGATGCAATTACTGGAGGAGGTTCCGGTGCATATGATTTTGTATGGAATTCATCGCCAGCAGGCTTTAGTTCTACTACTCAAAATCCGGTTGTTAATCCAACGGTTACGACAACATATAATGTTACGGTTTTTGATGGTTTTACTACTGCTACTTCATCTGTTTTGGTTACAGTAAATCCGTTACCTGCAGCAGACGCAGGAATTGACCAGACAATATGTTCAGGGGAATCTGTAACATTGACAGCCACAGGCGGAAGTAGTTATCTCTGGAGTACCGGTGTTAGCACTCCTTCAATTTCCGTATCTCCGGCAATCAGTACAACATATATTGTGACTGTTTCGGATGGAACATGCTCAGCGACAGATGATGTATTTGTTTCTGTGACAGCCTTACCTATAGCCGATGCAGGAGCAGATGAAACAATTTGTTCAGGAGAATCTGTAACATTAACAGCAAGTGGAGGAACATCATATTCATGGAGCAGTGGAGATAATACTGAATCTACAACAGTAAGTCCGATATTGTCTTCTAATTATACCGTTACGGTTTCTGTAGGTAGTTGTAGTTCAACTGATGATATTTTTGTGACTGTAAATGCTTCACCTATAGCTGATGCAGGAGCAGATGAAACAATTTGTACAGGGGAACCTGTGACATTAACAGCCAGCGGAGGTTCATCTTATTCATGGAGTAGTGGAGATAATTCAGTTTCTACGACTGTTAATCCAATAGTAACTACTACATACACAGTTACAGTGACCGACAATGGTTGTAGTGCTACTGATGATGTTTTGGTAACAGTAAATCCATTACCACCTGCAGATGCAGGAGTTGATCAGACAATATGCATTGGAGAATCTGCAACATTAACAGCTACCGGAGGAAGCAGTTATATGTGGAGTACAGGTGGAAATTTTGCATCAATAACAGTCACTCCGGGAATCAGTACAACATATACAGTTACAGTATCAGATGGTACATGTTCTGCAATTGACAATGTGGATGTCAATGTATTATCTGCACCAGTTGCCGATGCGGGAGCAGATGAAACTATATGTTCAGGAGAATCTGTAACATTGACAGCAAGTGGTGGGATATCCTATTCATGGAGCAGTGGAGATAATACTGAATCTACAACAGTAAGTCCAATATTGTCTTCTAATTATACTGTTACAGTCTCTGTAGGTAGTTGTAGTTCAACTGATGATGTTTTTGTAACTGTAAATGCCTCGCCTATAGCGGATGCAGGAGCAGATGTTGAAATATGTGCCGGAGAACCTGTAACATTAACAGCCAGTGGTGGTTCATCTTATTCATGGAGTAGTGGAGATAATTCAGTTTCTACGACTGTTAATCCAATAGTAACTACTACATACACAGTTACAGTTACAGACAATGGTTGTAGTGCTACCGATGATGTTTTGGTTACAGTAAATCCATTACCACCAGCAGATGCAGGAGTTGACCAGACAATATGTATTGGAGAATCTGCAACATTAACAGCTACCGGAGGAAGCAGTTATATGTGGAGTACAGGTGGAAATTTTGCAACAATAACAGTCACTCCGGGAATCAGTACAACCTATACAGTTACAGTATCAGACGGCACATGTTCAGCAATTGACAATGTGGATGTCAATGTATTATCTGCACCGGTTGCGGATGCTGGAACTGATATGACAATATGTTCTGGAGAATCTGTAACTCTGACAGCCAGTGGCGGAACATCCTATTCATGGAGCAGTGGAGATAACACTGAATCTACAACTGTAAGTCCAATATTGTCTACTAATTATACCGTTACGGTTTCTGTAGGTAGTTGTAGTTCAACTGATGATGTTTTTGTGACTGTAAATGCTTCACCTATCGCGGATGCAGGTGCTGACGTTGAAATATGTGCCGGAGAGCCAGTCACGTTAACTGCAGGAGGAGGAGCGATATATGAATGGAGTAGTGGAGATAATACAATGTCTGCTACTGTAAATCCAGTTGTTACTACAATTTATACCGTTACTGTCACAGATAATGGTTGCAGTTCAACAGATGATGTCGAAGTTCTTGTTAATGAATTACCTCAATTAACAACTTCAGTAACAAATGCTTCCTGTGGCTTGACAAATGGCACAGCCGAAGTTGTTGCAACGGGGGGTACAGGATCTTATACTTATCTGTGGGACTCAAATACCGGTGATCAAACGACTGCCATAGCTGTAAATTTAGCATCAGGCACTTATTATGTGACTGTTGATGACGGTATTTGCAATAATTCAAATTCTGCAATTGTTGGTGATGATTTAAATCCTGTTATTACAATTTTTGCTTCTACCAATAATATATGTGAAGGTGAGTCAATTGAAATAATTGCTTCAGGAGCAGATTCATATTTATGGACACCATCAACGGGTTTGAATACAAATACAAACGATACAGTAATTGCTACTCCTTTTTCTACAATTACTTATGTTGTTGAGGGGACTCTTGGCACTTGTTCAGGTAACGATACAATTACAATTACAGTAAATCCTCTACCGGTGGCTGATTTCAGTGCATCAGTAAATGGTTATTATGTTAATTTTACAAATCTATCCATTGACGCAACAAATTATTATTGGGCCTATGGTGATGGAAATTTAAGTAATTTAATTAATCCTGCATATACTTATTCATCTCTAGGAACATATATTGTTATGCTGATAGCATCAAATACCTGTGGTAGTGATACGGCCTATGAAGTTATAGATATTGTAACAAATATTTCAACAGCAGAAAATCCGGAAGATTTGTTGAATATTTATCCAAACCCAAATAAAGGTTATTTTGCTCTTGAATATTCTTCTACAAATAATCAAAATTTTAGAGTTGATATTGTAAATATTGATGGACAAGTTGTTTATAAGAAAGAATTTGTTAAAAGCAACACGGAATTCAAAAAAATTATTGATATATCAAATCTTGCAAAAGGATCTTATACTTTACAGTTGACTCAGGGTGAAAATACCTATAATTCACGTTTTATTATTGTAGAATCTGTGCCTAAAAAACCGGAAAACCCAATAAAAGAATAAAGTCAATTTGCTATAAAAAAAAGTCCTGAAAATTTTCAGGGCTTTTTTATTTTACTTCAATAAGTTAACTTTTATTGTAAAATTGTATTTTTGCAACAACAATTTTATAAAATTAAAATGAGAAGAACAAAAATAATTGATCTGTTGAAATCATGTGAAACAGGACTTCCTTTAACGGTCAAGGGATGGGTAAGGACTATAAGAGACAGCAAAAATGTTGCATTTATTGCATTAAATGATGGCTCAACAATAAGTAATTTGCAAATTGTAATTGATAAACCCGAATTATTTAATCTTATTACTGATATTCACACCGGAGTTGCATTGTCCGTACTTGGAAAAATTGTTATCTCTAAAGGAGGAGAACAAAAAATGGAAATAGTTGCAGATGCAATCGAAATACTTGGGAGGTCAGATCCTAGCGAATATCCTTTACAACCAAAACGTCATTCGCTGGAATTTCTCAGGGAAATTGCTCATTTACGTTTTAGAACAAATACTTTTGGTGCAATTACACGAGTGAGGCATGCAATGATATTTGCTATTCATAATTTTTTTAATGAGAGGGGATTTTTAAATATTCATACACCTATAATTACCGGTTCAGATTGCGAGGGTGCTGGTGAAATGTTCAGGGTTACTACACTTGATATTAAAAATTTACCATTTGACGAAAATAAAAACATTGATTTTAGACAGGATTTTTTCGGGAAAGAAACAAATTTAACTGTTTCAGGTCAGTTGGAAGCAGAATTAGCTGCATTGGCATTGTCGGAAGTATATACTTTTGGGCCTACTTTCAGAGCAGAAAATTCTAATACAACCAGGCATTTAGCAGAGTTCTGGATGATTGAGCCTGAAATGGCTTTTTATGATATTCATGATGATATGGATCTGGCTGAGGATCTGTTGAAATATTTAATAAAATATGCTATTAATAACTGTAATGATGATTTACAATTTTTAAGCAATAGGCAAATAGATGAAGAAAAGTCAAAACCTCAGGATCAAAGGTCAATGGAATTGTTTGAGAAACTTAATTTTGTTCTTGATAGTGATTTTGCCAGAATTACATATACAGAAGCAATTGACATCCTAATGCGTTCTAAACCAAATATAAATAAAAAATTTCAGTATATTGTCGATAAATGGGGAGTTGATCTGCAGTCTGAACATGAAAGATATCTGGTTGAGAAACACTTTAAAAAACCTGTAATAATTACAGATTATCCAAAAGATATAAAAGCTTTTTATATGAAGCAGAATGAGGATGGAAAAACAGTAAGGGCAATGGATATTCTTTTCCCGGGAATTGGAGAAATAGTCGGGGGATCACAAAGAGAAGAAGTATATGATAGACTATTACAAAGGATGCGCGAGATGGAAATTCCTGAAAAAGAAATGTGGTGGTATCTTGAAACAAGAAAATTTGGTACTGTTCCTCACAGTGGCTTTGGCCTTGGATTCGAAAGGCTTATGCTTTTTATTACCGGCATGAGTAATATTCGTGATGTCATACCCTTTCCAAGAACTCCAAAAAATGCAGAATTTTAGTATGCTAGCAGATATTCAATTACATATTATATTGAAACAATAAAGGGTAAATTCTCGTTTATATGTATGGAATATTTTTTTAGAATTCTGAATGTAACTTATTTAAATTTTGATTTATGTTAAAACAAAGATTACAGCAAAGAATGTTGCAGAAATTATCTCCGCAACAAATACAGCTTATTAAGTTACTTGAAATCCCTACAATTCAATTAGAACAGCGGATTAAAAAAGAGATGGAAGAAAATCCTGCCCTTGAAGAAGGAGTTCAGGATTCTGCCGATGAGGTTGATCAACCTGAGCAGGAAGCAGAAGATAGTACCGGCAATGAGCTTAGTATTGAGGATTATTTAAAGCATGAGGATACTCCTGCTTATAAACTTACTGCAAAAAATTATTCTAAAGATGATGATAAAAGAGAAATTCCTTTTTCCATTGGCTCAACTTTTCATGAAGAATTAATAAGACAGGCAGGTCTTAGAAATTTGTCAGAGTTCGAAAATAAGATTGCAGAATTTATTATTGGAAGTATTGATGAAGATGGTTATTTAAGAAGAGAAATTGATGCAATGGTTGATGATCTGGCTTTTGTCTCAGTTCAAACCAGTACAGATGTAATTGAAAAAGTATTGCATGTGATTCAGGATTTCGACCCCCCAGGAGTAGGAGCAAGGGACTTAAAAGAATGTCTGGTTCTGCAGATTGAAAAAAGACCAAATGAAAACACAAATGTTAAAATTGCAAAAATAGTTCTTGATAAGTGTTTCCTTGAGTTTACAAAAAAACATTATGATAAAATAATTAAAAAGCTAAACATTACTGAAGCTCAGCTCAAGGGAGCTATTGGTGAAATCATGAAGTTAAATCCGAAACCAGGCAGTACTCTGAGCGATCCATTTAACAGAACTTCACATCAAATAACTCCTGATTTTATCCTTGATATCAACGATGGAGTATTCCAACTTCAGTTAAATCAGAAAAATGCTCCTGATTTAAGAATCAGTCGCAGTTATATGGAAATGTTGCAGGACTATAGCTATGCAAAAGATAAGGCAACTCAACAACAAAAAGATGCAGTAAGCTTTGTTAAACAAAAACTGGATTCAGCAAAATGGTTCATTGATGCGATAAAACAAAGACAAAATACTTTACTGGTCACCATGAATGCAATTTTAGAATTTCAAAAAGAATATTTCATTGATGGTGATGAAACAAAAATTAAACCTATGATATTGAAAGATATCGCAGATAAGACAAATCTTGATATATCAACTATTAGCAGAGTCGCAAACAGCAAATATATTCAGACACATTTTGGAATAATGGCTCTGAAATTTTTCTTTTCTGAGGGAATGCAGACTGATTCAGGAGAAGAAGTGTCAACGCGTGAAATAAAAAAAATACTTCAGGACTGTCTTGAAAAAGAAGATAAAAGAAAGCCATTAACTGATGACAAACTGGCTGAAATATTACAAAGTAAAGGTTATCAGATAGCCCGACGAACTGTTGCAAAATACAGAGAACAACTAAATATTCCGGTTGGCCGTTTAAGAAAAAAAATATAATAAGTAATTTTAATAGAATTAATTCATTACATTTACATACTAAAATATTTTAAGGGATTATTTTAATTTTAGTGTATTAGTTTTATCAAAGAAGTATATTTTTCAAAATATTTATCTCATGAAAATAAAAATATTTGTAATTATCGGAGTTATTCTTTGCGTACAAATGCAGGGACAGGAGCTTTTAAAAACTATTAAATATGCTCATAAAATGACACCAAACACAATTGCAGTCAGCGATGACGGATCAAAAATTGTCTCGGGAGGTGCTGATAAATATACCTTTATCTGGGATGCAAAAACAGGATCAAAACTGAAAAAGTTGCCTAGAAATATCTATTCAATTATGGCTGTTGATATTTCGTCTGATAATAAATTAGTTGCATCAGTTGGCGTTGCTAAAACAATTGATATATGGGATGATGTTCAGGAAAAATATATTTTAACAGATAAAGGCCATAATGCAACCATTACATCTGCTGAATTTAGTCCTGATAATAAGTCCCTGGCGACAGGTGGTTATGACGAAAAAATTGTTTTGTGGGATATAGCATCAGGAAATGAATTAAAAGTTTTTAAACACAAAGCAAAAGTCAGCGATCTTTCATTTGATGAGTCGGGAAAATACCTGGTTTCTGTTTCTGATAATGTTTACCTATGGAATGTTAAAGAAGGAAACCTGATAAATGAATTTAATCTCGAAAAAAATGATTCCCGTACTGTTGATATTACTTCAGATGCTTCATTAATAGCCGTAAACAGAAATTATGAGATTTTAATTATTGATGTTAAAACATTTTCAGTTATTGCAACATTTCAAGGGCATAAAAAACAGATAAATAAACTTTGTTTTACTGCTGATGGGAAATATCTCTTTTCTACAGGAGATGATAAAACTGTTATGATCTGGAATATGGAAAGCAAATCATTGACTAAAAGTTTTGAAGCTCATTTGAATTATGTGACTAATCTTTCTGTCAGTAAAAATGGAGAAATTCTGGTAACCTGCGGTAAGGATAACAGCATAAATATATGGAATATCAGTTACTTAGGAATAAATGCTCCTCAATTTGTAGCTGAATCTTTTAAAGAATCAGAAAGTGTTGACAATGAAAAAGATGAATTTATTGATAAATCGAT
>JBDRPR010000216.1:0-9490 GCA_043826845.1 Bacteroidota bacterium | reverse complement strand
TTAATCTTATATAAATATATAATAAGTAAAAATCAAATTAGCCTGAAAAATAAAGCATTATAAATAATGCTAGAGTTTCATGTTTATAACTTTTCAAGAATTTATTATAATTCATTGTATATTAATAGTTATAAGCGTCTTTTCAATTTTGTTTAAAACTAAAAATTTGGTTTCATTACATATTTTTTATAGAACTTGTCAATGTGTCCAACAGCCTCATCAGCAGTATCAACAAGCTTATACAAAACAAGATCCTCTTTACAGATATTATTTTCTTTTTCGAGCATGGTTTTTTCTATCCAATCCAATAAGCCTCCCCAATAGTCTTTTCCGACAAGTACAATCGGAAATTTTGCAATTTTTTTTGTCTGAATAAGAGTGATTGCTTCGAATAATTCATCAAATGTGCCAAAACCTCCGGGCAAAACAACAAAACCTTGTGCATATTTCATAAACATTACTTTACGAACAAAAAAGTAGTCGAAATTTATTAATTTATCCGAATCAATATAATTGTTAGGTTCTTGTTCAAATTCCAAAACAATATTTACCCCGGCTGATTTACCTTTGCCGTCATGTGCACCTTTATTGCCTGCTTCCATAATTCCTGGTCCGCCACCTGTAATTATACCATATCCCAATTTTGTTAATTTGAAAGCAATTTCTTCAGCGATTTGATAATATTTTGTTCCCGGTTTTGTTCGGGCTGATCCAAAAATAGAAACGCAGGGCCCAATTTTGGAAAGTTTTTCAAAACCTATTACAAATTCAGACATAATTTTAAAAATTCTCCAGCTATCAGTAACATGTATTTCGTCCCAATCTATTGATTTGAATACTTCTTCTATTTTTTGTTCAGTCGGGTTATTTTGTTTTTTATTCATCAGAAAAAAATTAATGGTTTATATATTATTTATTAAACGTTCGATTTTATAGAAAAGTTATAATTTAATTCTTTTAAAAGTGATTTTGCAGTATAACTCTCTTTGTTTTTAATTATTTTTTCCGGTGAGCCTTCACAAATTATATAGCCCCCGTTTTTTCCACCTTCGAGGCCCAAATCTATTATGTAATCTGCAACTTTAATTACATCCAGGTTATGTTCAATTACAATAACGGTGTTTCCTCTGTCAATTAATTTAGTGATTAATTTTAAAAATATTTTTACGTCTTCAAAATGAAGTCCGGTTGTTGGTTCATCTAACATAAAAAGGGTTTTCCCTGTATCCTTTTTTGATAATTCTGATGCAAGTTTTATCCGTTGTGCTTCTCCACCTGATAAAGTTGTTGAAGGTTGTCCCAACTTTAAATAACCAAGGCCTATTTCTTTAAGTATTTTACATTTATTTTGTATTGATGGAATTCCGGAAAAAAAATCAAATGACTGGTTTATTGTCATTTCCAAAACATCATTTATGGATTTTCCTTTGAATCTTACTTGTAAAGTCTCATAATTATATCTTTGACCATTGCAATCTTCACATTTGACATAGACATCAGGAAGAAAATTCATTTCAATTGTTTTTAGACCGGATCCTTTACATGTTTCACATCTCCCTCCTTTAATATTGAATGAAAATCTACCTGCTTTATATCCTCTGACTTTAGATTCAGGTAATATTTCAAAGATCTTTCTTATTTCTGAAAACATACCCGTATATGTTGCGGGGTTTGACCTGGGTGTCTTCCCAATGGGAGACTGACTAACTTCAATGACCTTATCAATATTTTCAATTCCTGTGATTTCAGAATATGGTAATGGTTCTTTAAGAGAATTAAAAAAATGTCTGTTCAAGATTGGATATAAAGTGTCGTTAATTATTGATGATTTGCCACTGCCAGATACCCCTGTAATACAAACAAGTACCCCAAGAGGTATACTCAAATCAATATTTTTAAGATTATGTCCTTTAGCCCCAATTAGTTTTAATACTTTTCCATTTCCTTGCCTGCGTATCTCTGGAATGTCAATATTACTATGTCTTTTAAGATATTCTGCAGTCAAAGTATTTGTCATAAGGATTTCCTTTAAACTGCCGTTGGCAACAATTTTACCTCCATTTCTACCTGCACCTGGACCAAAATCTACTATATAGTCAGAAGATTCTATCATTTCTCTATCGTGCTCCACAACAATTATTGAATTTTCTGAATCCCTGAGTTTTTTTAACGATTCAATAAGCCTTGAATTATCTTTATGATGTAATCCTATACTTGGCTCATCCAAAATATATAAAACATTGACAAGTTGAGAGCCGATCTGCGTAGCTAGTCTAATCCTTTGACTCTCTCCTCCGCTCAAAGATTGAGAACTACGATTTAACGATATATAATTTAAACCTACATCTAAAATGAACTTAAGTCTATTTTTAATTTCTTTAGTAATTTCAGAAGAGATAAGAAGCTGTTTTGCAGTTAATTTATGGTCAAGGTGAACAAACCAATTATATAATTCATCAATATCCATAGACGCAAGATCTGCAATATTCATATCAGTAATTTTGAAATACAATGATTCTTTTTTTAATCTTGTCCCGTTGCATTCGTCACAAATAGTTTTACTTATAAACCGATCTGCCCATTTTTGTTTATTTCTTGGTTTGTCATCTTCCTGGTTTTCCAGAATAGTATTTGTAATGCCATAAAAATTAACCAGAAAATTTGATGAATATCCAAGAGGAGTAGTTTTTAACCTTATTGGTTCTCCCGAACCATATAAAATTGCCCGTAGTCCTTCATCTGAAATGTCTTTTATTGGAGTAGATAATGCAAATCCAAATTTTTCCCCCAAAGCTTCAAGTTGCCAGAAAATCGGAGATGTTTTAAACTTTCCTATGGGTAAAATACCTCCAGCAGATATCGATATTTTATTATCAGGTATTATTTTCGCAATATCAACTTCGCTTATATATCCCATTCCATTACACTTTTGACATGCTCCGTGAGGTGAATTAAAAGAGAAAGTGTGAGGTGCAGGATCATTATATGAAATGCCTGATGTGGGGCACATTAAATGTTTGCTGAAATATTTTATATCTCCGTTATCATTATCCAGAATTGCGCAAATTCCATTACCATGTTTAAGTGATAATTGAACTGAATTAGTTATTCTTGTCAGATCTTTTTGGTCAACTAATAGTTTATCAATAACTATTTCAATATTATGTGTTTTGTACCTATCAAGTTTGAGATTAAATTTCAATTCGGTTATTTGATCGTTAATTCTGGCATAAATAAAACCAAATTTTCTGAACTTGTCGAATAGTTCTTTATAGTGTCCTTTTCTTCCTTTAATTACAGGTGATAGCAGGATGATTTTTTTATTTTCAAATTGGCTGCATATTAGTTCTACTATTTTCTTTTCGGAGTACTTGACCATTTTTTCCCCGGTATTAATGGAATATGCTTCACTCGTTTTAGAATATAGCAGTCTTATGAAATCATATATTTCTGTAATTGTTCCAACGGTTGATCTGGGATTTTTATTTACTGTTTTTTGTTCAATAGCAATAACCGGGCTCAAACCATCTATTTTATCAACATCTGGTCTCTCTATTGTTCCAATAAATTGTCTTGCATACGAAGAAAATGTATCCATATATCTTCTTTGACCTTCAGCAAAAATTGTATCGAAAGCAAGCGAAGATTTCCCGCTACCACTTATCCCTGTGAACACAACAAATTTATTTCTGGGAATTGAAATGTCAATATTTTTTAAATTATGCACCCTTGCACCATATATGCTTATTTTTTCTTCACTCATGCTTTTAATCGAGACTAAATTTAATTTTGAATCGTATCTATTATCAGAGAATCAATACTTGCTTCAATAGTAGGTTTAAAATCTCGATAACCTTTTTTCGGAATGTTAATAAAATATTCTTTGTTTGATTTATTGGGGAGATAACTTTTTCTTAGCCAGGGATTAAAAATTTTTAAAACCTTGTAATTGATATTAATGTTATGTGAAAATTCAACCAGATTGTCAATAGTTGTGTCAATCCTTATTCTATCTACCGGTATGTTTTGATATAAATCTTTGTCTCTGAAATGAAAACCATATTTTTCGGGATTTGATAAAATTGTCTTTATAGCAACAATACGATAGAGGTATCTCCCTGTTTCTGTATTTAAAAGTAAATCATGGTAATCGCTGACGCATTGAGTTGAAATTTGACTGTCTAATCCTCCTGTTCCCATGTTGTACGAAGCAGCAACCAAAGACCAGTTTTGATATTTTTTATATGAAGCTCTAAAATATTTGCAAGCTGCTACAGTCGATTTTTCAAGATTGTATCTTTCATCAATATCATTATTAACTTCAAGTCCATATTCAATAGCAGCAGGTTTCATAAACTGCCAGAAACCCGTTGCTCCTGCAGGAGAAACAACATTGGTCAATCCGCTTTCAGCAACTGCCAGATATTTAAAATCATCAGGTACATCATTCTCTTTAAGAATTTTCTCAATAATGGGAAAATATTTATTGGCTCTTTTTATAAAAAGCAAAGTTTGTGATTGCCAGTAAACATTTACAAGAAATTCACGATCAACACTTTCAAAAACATCAAAATTATTTAAGGGAATATTATCTCCTGCAAAATCTAGTTTTTCAGGTATTTCGATAGCATATATGGCATAATTTTTAATAAACTCATTTTCAAAGTCTTTATCTTTCTCTATTTCAGTTTCAGTAAATCCTAAAAATGATAATCCGATCCAACATATAGGCAAAGAAATCAAGATGAAAAATACATATTTTGAAATTGTTTTTATATCAGCCATTTTAATGTTTTAATCTGGTTTAATTATTTTTGTATTAATATATAATGCACCAAATATTATCAATAAATAGAGTGCAACAAATATAAAGTGAAAAAGCTGCAATTGTGCAGAGAAAAGAATTAATCCGCACGCAATACAAAAAGACACTAGTGAAATTATCAAATAAATTACAACAACTGATTTCTCGCTTAATCCTCTGTAAAGTAAATAATGAGTGGTATGGTCCTTTCCCCCGACAAAGGGTGATTTCCTATTTAAAATTCTGTTTACTGATACAGTAATTGTATCTGTCAAAGGAATAATAAATATAAGGATTATTGCAATAAATGATATTTCTTTATCAAATAATGAATTGTTGCCATTTAAATTCCAGATATACTGTATGCTAAAAGCAGCCATATATATCCCGAGAAATTGACTTCCATTATCCCCCATATACATTTTTGATGGTGGCCAGTTAAAAATCAGAAAACTAATAATTGAAGCAACAATTGATATTAATAAATATAGATATACTATATTTTGATCCATTAAATAGTAAGCTATAACGGTTAAACCAGAAAATATCACCAGTGACACGGTTCCGGTCACTCCATCCATATTATCCAGCATATTTATTGAGTTCATTAATCCAACAACCCAAAGAATAGTCAGAGAGTAATTTATTATATTATAATGAGATATTTTAATGTAAATTTCAAAGTAAATCAATATTATCGCACATAAAACTTGAACAAAAAATTTAAATAATGGAGATGTATTGAGAATATCATCGGCCAGACCCATGAAAAATGCCATTGAAGCAGCGAAAATAATTCCTATTAGAGAAAAATCAGAAAGAATCTCTTTCCCATAAATAAATATATAAACAATAACTGTGAGAGTTGAAATAATAAAAAAGGTAATTCCTCCAGAGATAGGTTTTGTCTGAGATCCCCATCTAATACCTTTTGTATTGGCTTTTTTTAGTGAATATTTTTTTGATTTTTGTAATAAAATATAGTTGAGATAAACACCTGCGAATAATGTAAGGAAAAAAACTATAAGATATTCTTCTATCAGACTCACAACTACTTATCTTTTTTTAAATAATCTAAAAAGGGAAAAACGTTTTTTATTATCCTTTTTATCTTCATAATATCCGTATCCATACCCATACCCATATCCGTACCCATACCCGTATCCATATCCATATTTTGAGGTTTGAACTTCAACTCCATTAAGAATCAATGATATGTTTGAAATACCTTTTTCATGCATCAGATGATTTACATTGTGCATATAAATTCTTTTCGAATAGTTCGCCTTAATTACATATATAGGAAAATCAGCTCTTTGGAAATTATTTAATCCGTCAGTTACCAACCCAATTGGAGGAGTGTCAATAACAATCATATCATAGCGCTTTTTCATCTCATCAATAAAATCATCCATCCTTTTTCCTATGGGAAGTTCAGAAGGATTTGGTGGAACAGGGCCGGCAGTTATATAATCAAGATTAGGAATTTTAGATTTTTTTATGCATTCATCAATTGTATTTTTATTAATTAATAATGTGCTCATACCTTTGCTGTTATCAGTATTAAAGCTTAAATGCAGCCTTGGTTTACGTAAATCCAAGTCAACAAGAATAACTTTTTTACCTGATATGGCAATAATACCTGCTAAATTTACTGCAACAAAGGTTTTTCCTTCACTAGAAACTGTTGAAGATATGGTGATTAATTTAGCATTTTCTTCATGTTTAATAAATTCCAGATTTGCCCTGATTGTTCTAAAAGATTCTGTAAACATGGAATTTGGTTTTAAATCAACAAGCAATTGAGAAACTGGTAATTTGCTTCTATGAAAAGGAATCGCCCCTACTAAAGGAGCATCAGTATATGTTTTTACATCTTCAATGGAAGTAATTTGATTATAAAGAAGATATCGAATAATTATTATCGAAAGTGAAATAATTGTAGCAAGGACAAAAAATATTAATAACACTTGTTTCTTTATTGGAGAGATTGGTGATCCCGGAACCAGTGCAGTTTCGAGAATTTCATTTTGAGAAACAAATCCAGCCTGACTAATCAGATATTCAGCTTTTTTCTCAATCAGTTTATTGTAAAACTCTTCATTAATTGAATGTAATCTTGAAAGTTTAGATAATTCAATTGAGTTAAAATCACTCTGAGCAAATATTTTGTTTTCATATTCAATTATCTTTTTTAAAAAACTTTTCTTTTTATTCTCAAGTCGTTTAACTGAAGAATCAATTAGTTCGTATAATATATCTTTTTGATTTTCAATTTGTTTATCAACAATTTTCACCTGATGACTACTGGAAGTGACATCAAAAAGTAATTCTTCTTTTTGTTTGTGCAGACTCTGTAAATTGTTTAATATAGATAAAATTATACCTTCTGATTTAAGATCAGCCAATAAAGCCACTAATTCAAATGTTCTTATCCCATCCTTATCTATTACCTGTTCGTTTATTGTACTTAAAGTCGCTAATTCAATATCAATAGTTAAAATATTTTCTTCCAATTCATCAATTTTTTCTTTGTAAAATTGAGCGACAGAGTTATCATCTTCAACAAGAATATCATTATCTTTTCTGAAATCTTGTAATTCTTTTTCATTCCCCTCAAGTTCATCTTTTAATGAATTTTGCTGTATGTCAATAAATTCAAGTATCTTTTCTGCACTTTCTTTTTTCTTTTCAATATCATATTTTATATATTCCTGTGCAATTGTATTAACAATTTCAGCAGTTTTTAGAGGATTATGGTTAGTGTACTTTATTTTAATAGTTTGAGCGGATTCACTTAAAACAAGTATTTCCAGACTGCTTAAGTTACTGCTAATAATATTATCAGGATTATTAATTATAAAGAAGAGTTCTTTCTTTTTCAGATCATTCTGCAGGTCTGAAATTCGGTTGTAATCTAATATCTGAATCTTAATATCAGCAAATTTAATATTTGTGAATTCATTAGTTTCTATATTAATAATATTATCTGTTCCACCTAGATTAAATATAAGTTTTGCATTTTTTTCATCAGAAAATTCAAGATACACGGGAATGTCGTAAAATGAAGGATCAATTTCTTTAAATTCAACTTCAAATGGAGAATTTCGATAGATTTCTTCAGAAAGAAAAGTTCCTTTCCAATAATAACTTATTTGCAGAGGTAATCTATTAAAAGTTCTTTTGAGGAACTCTTTTGATCTAAGCAACTCAAGAACGCGAGCGATATTCACATTTTCATAGATACTCTCAATTTTGAGAATTTTGTCTGTTGTCTGATTGTCATTGACTTGAATTATTGAATAGGATTCATAAAGAGGATGTGTATATCTCAAATATGCAAAAGCACTGAAAATAAAAAGTATAAAAATTAAAACAACGAGAATAAAACTCTTGCGAATAATATGAAAAAAGACAGTTAAGTCAAATTTTTCATTTATCAGTGGTATTTTTTTTTGTTGCATTTGTATAAATTATTTTGAGAATAAAGTATATAACAACAATCCAGTCGTAATAAGACTCAAATACGGAGATATTTCATTCATAACACGCGAAATATATATTGGTCTTGTTTCAACATAAATAATATCATTGGCTTCCAGTAAAAAATTTGCTTTAGCCATATCCTTCACATTAAAAATATTGAATAAATATATTTCCGGATTTTTCAAATCTCCTCTTAACAGCTTTATTTTATATGACTTTCCAAGATTTGATATACCGCCTGATTCAGCGAGAGCTTCTATTAAAGTATAATTTTCATTTTTTAATTCAATAACCTGACCTTTGTTTGAACCATCAGAGAAAACAATTACCCTCCGATTAATAATATTTATTAAAACAAATGGATCCTGATAAAATTCAACATATTGCTCCTCTAAATACTTTTCTGCTTCTTTAATTGTTTTTCCTAATAATAACACTCTTCCCAGTGTAGGGATTTTCACATATCCCTCATGATCTACTAGATAATTAATATTTGAAACTTGCGGAGGTTGGCCTGAATTTTCAATATTAATAAGTTTATATCCTTTATTGGTATATACTTTTAAGTCCAGTTTATCAAAAGCCTGTATAGTATATTCCTTGGCGCTTTCCTTAAATTCGTTATATGAAAAGTCTTTTTCAGTTTTAAACATCTGACTTGGGTGTATCAAACGACAAGAAGATAAAATTGCTAATAATAAGACAAATACTAGATAATTCTTCATTTTGCTATGTTTAATACAAAGTTCAAATATAGAACTATTTTTTCAGATTTCACAAATTGGTTAGGAAAGGGCATTATGGTACTCTTGATAATATAGGTTTTTCATATTTTCCACAAGAGTTTTATAATCAAATTTATTACATACAAAATCGTAACCGCCTTTAGACAATTTGTTTCTTAAATTTGGATCATTGATAAGAAGTAATAAATTATCAACAAACTCTGCAGGATTTCCGTTTTTTGATAGTAAAGCAGTTTCATTTGGTATAACAATATCTTCAATCCCACCTACATTCGTACTAACAATAGGTTTATTAGCTGCTTGGGCTTCAATAAGACTAATTGGAGTACCCTCATTTAGTGAAGTTAAAGTCACTATATCCAATCCTGCATATACAAAATCAACGTCTTTAATCCACGATGTAAAAGTGAGAGGAGCCTGCTTTATTAAACTTTGACCATTATATGTAAAATCT